>DAOUMU010000340.1:0-8852 GCA_034409055.1 Anaerolineae bacterium | reverse complement strand
GCGGGTGATGACAGGCGCGGCCTACCTGGCCCAGTTGCGGGACGAGCGCCTGCTCAACCACCCCGCCCTGCGCGGCAAGGGTACGAAGCTCTCCCCCACCGCCCACGTCCGGCACGTGGCCCGCACCTTTGCCCTCAGCTACAACAAATTTGACGCCGCCGACCCCACCGACGGCCTGGCCCAGGCCCTACTCACCCGGGCCGCCTACTTCGCCCCCGGCGAGCCGATCCCGTGTGATTTGTTGGTGGCCACGCTGGCGGTGGAGGAGGCTGAGCCGGATGCGGCACTGCAGGCCGAGGATGCCCTGGTCCGGTTGATCGAATTGGGATTGCTGGAGAGTGAGGCGGAGGAGACGGTGGTCCTGCACCGGCTGCTGGCGGTGTTTGCCAAGGAAGTAGCGGTAGAGGCAGGAGCCCAGGCGGCGGTGGAGGAGACCTTGCTGGTCGAGGCCCGTAAGCTGAACCAGGCCGGCTACCCCGCCCCCCTGCTGGCCTGGCAGCCCCATCTGCGGGCGGTAACCGAAGCGGCCCAGGCCCGGGGCGATGAGCGAGGGGCTAGTTTGTGTAATGAGTTAGGTTATCACCTGATTATGATCGGCGACTATGCCGGGGCGCGGCCCTACTACGAGCGAGCCCTGGCCATTTATGAAGAAGTGCTGGGGCCGCAGCACCCGGACACGGCCCAAAGCCTGAACAATCTGGGCGAACTGTTCTATTACATAGGAGACCTGGCCGGGGCGCGGCCCTACTTGGAGCGAGCCCTGGCCATCCGGGAAGCAGTGCTGGGGTCGCAGCACCCGGACACGGCCCAAAGCCTGAACAATCTGGGTATGCTGCTTCAGGCAATGGGGGATCTGGCTGGAGCGCGACCCTATTACGAGCAAGCCCTGGCCATTAAGAAAGAAGTGCTGGGGCCGGAGCACCCGGACACGGCTCGCAGCCTGAACAATCTGGGTATGCTGCTTCAGGCAATGGGGGATCTGGCCGGAGCGTGGCCCTACTACGAGCGAGCCCTGGCCATCCGGGAAGCAGTGCTGGGGCCGCAGCACCCGGACACGGCCCACAGCCTGAACAATCTGGGCTACCTGCGGAGGGCGATGGGGGACCTGGCCGGGGCGCGGCCCTACTACGAGCGAGCCCTGGCCATCCGGGAAGCAGTGCTGGGGCCGGAGCACCCGGACACGGCTCGCAGCCTGAACAATCTGGGCTACCTGCTGAGGGCGATGGGGGACCTGGCCGGGGCGCGGCCCTGCTTGGAGCGAGCTCTGGCCATCCGGGAAGCAGTGCTGGGGCCGGAGCACCCGGACACGGCCCAAAGCCTGATCAATCTGGGCTCCCTGCTGAAGGCGATGGGAGACCTGGGGGGGGCGCGGCTCTGCTTGGAGCGGGCTCTGGCCATCTATGAAGAAGTGCTGGGGCCGGAGCACCCGGCCACGGCCCGCAGCCTGAACAATCTGGGTGGTCTGCTGAGGGCGATGGGGGACCTGGCCGGGGCGCGGCCCTACTACGAGCGAGCCCTGGCCATCCGGGAAGAAGGGCTGGGGCCGGAGCACCCGAACACGGCCACCAGCCTGAACGATCTGGGCGCTTTACTGGATAGTATGGGCGACTATGCCGGGGCGCGGCCCTACTTGGAGCGAGCCCTGGTCATCCGGGAAGCAGTGCTGGGGCCGGAGCACCCGGCCACGGCCCGCAGCCTGAACAATCTGGGCGGTCTGCTGAGGGCGATGGGGGACCTGGCCGGGGCGCGGCCCTACTACGAGCGAGCCCTGGCCATCCGGGAAGAAGGGCTGGGGCCGCAGCACCCGGACACGGCCACCAGCCTGAACAATCTGGCGTGGCTTTGCTTTTACGAGGACAAGTTTGAAGAAGCAGCCAGCCTGATGCGCCAGGTGCTGGCTATTTGTGAGGCCGTGCTTGGCCCAGAGCATCCGAATACGGAAAGTTCACGCGAAAGCCTGGCTGTGATTGAGGAAAAGCTGGGGAAATGAGCGAACCCACAGGGCAGACGACGAACGACGGACGACCGACGACGAACGACCAACGACCGACGACCACCCAATTGTTAATTACTACCAGTGCCCGGTACGGGTAATTGCTAATTGCCAAGTGGGATATTTTGCATTGTAATCTAAAGTTTGTATCATAAGAGAGTAGGTATAATAAGTATTTCAAGATACGGACAAAATAATGGATAATTTATTGCTTTTTAATGAACCAAAGGATATTGCCGACCATTTTAATCCTGAAGCTGATATTGTATTATTTGATGGCGATGCAAACGACCTGATTGATACAATCCCCGATAATTTTGTTAAACTCATCATTACTTCGCCGCCTTACAATTTGGGCAAAGCTTACGAAAACCAGATTTCCATCAAAGAGTATTTAAAGGAACAAGAAGCAACCATTGCCAAACTCTATAGAATTCTACGCTCAGATGGAAGCATTTGCTGGCAGGTTGGCAATTTTGTTGAAAAAGGAGAGGTTTACCCCCTCGACATTTTCTATTATCAAATTTTCAAAGAGCTTGGTTTACATCTGCGAAATAGAATTATCTGGCATTTTGGACACGGTTTACACGCTTCCAAACGATTTTCGGGCCGGTATGAAACAATTCTCTGGTTCACCAAAAGCGATGACTACACCTTTAACTTAGATGCTGTTCGGGTTCCGGCCAAGTATCCCGGCAAACGTCACTACAAAGGCCCAAACAAGGGGAAACCTTCTGGAAACCCAAAAGGGAAAAACCCTTCGGATGTTTGGGAAATTCTTGCCAAAGAATGGGAAGATTGTTTATGGGATATTCCCAATGTCAAATCAAACCATCCCGAAAAAACAATTCACCCCTGCCAATTTCCCGTTGAACTTGTGGAACGATGTGTTTTAGCTTTGACCAATGAGGGTGACTGGGTATTTGACCCTTATGCCGGTGTCGGTTCGTCTCCCATTGCCGCCATCAAGCACAACAGGCGAGCAATGGCCAGCGAGAAAGAAACCGAATACGTTGATATAGCCCGTGAACGCCTGACCTCATTTTTTAATGGCACCCTTCGTTTGAGACCGCTTGGCAAACCTGTATATAAACCTACAGGGAGAGAAAAGGTTTCCCAAGTACCCTTGGAGTGGGAAAATACCACTCAACAGAGACTTTTAGAGAAAGAGGAAAACTACGAATGAAAATTGTAGGCGTTTACTCTTTCAAAGGGGGGAAAGAGGTTATGGAGGCCAATTTTGCCGCCGAGTTACAACAAATCGAAGAAATTGTTGCTGCGGTAGACGGCCCAAAGCACAAAACGAAGGTTAGCCAAGAAAAAACAATGCCGGGGAAGATGCTTTATAAGCCCGGTTCAATGAACAAGGCTTTCAAACGAGAGTTTAGCAAACGAGGTTGGCAGAATCATAAAATCCCCTGTGAGTATCCAACAGAGTTTTACATTTCAGATTACGAAACTCCTGAAACTTTTCGTGGCGCGTTTCGGGAGATGGACTTTGTAAAAAATCGAGTTGGCGTAGAAGTACAGTTCGGGAAATATGCGTTTATGGTTTACAACGTTTGCGCCAAAATGACAATCTTTCATAACCAGGACATCATTGACATTGGTGTTGAAATCGTTCCCCTCAAAGAATTAGCCAATGAAATGTCCACAGGCGTTTCTTACTTCGAGCAGTTTGTATGGGATTTAGAGCATCGGGGCATAGCAGACATTGATATACCAGTTCTCATTTTGGGGATTACGATATAAACAATTAGCAATTAGCAATTAGCAATGGGAGACGTGTTGCGTGTTGCGTGTTGCGTGCTACCCTGCAACCTGCAACCCTGCTACCTGCAACCTTGCCACCCTGTAACCTTGCAACCCTGCAACCTTGCAACCCTGCGACCCTGCAAAGAGTCATTCGGGAGGAGTCGATGTCGTTTCTCAAGCGTCTATTCATCTTAGGCATAATATGCTTGGCAGCCGCGAGTGGATGTTCCACCGCTGATGAGAGCAGGATACCTCCAGACTTTATCTTTGTCATGGATGTTGAGAGCGCCGGAGGTGGTGTAGCGCAGCATGTGAATATCCGGATAAATACCAAGGGTGAGGGTCGATATGAGCGCTATGACACAGGTGGCGTCGTTAAAGGGGATGCAAATGATATGGTCACCTATGAGGCGGACCAGATTGTAGAGACCGGTGAATTCCGAGTGAGAGAGGATGAGTTAGTACAGTTATGGGAAGCGCTAGACGAGAACAACTTTTTCGAGCTTACAGGAGACTACCGGATGGCTATTGGCCATTCCTATGCCTTCATAATGGTCCAGGCTTACGGTCAGCGTCACCAGGTCTTCAACATCGGGCTGGAAGTACCCGAAATCAAAGCGGTGGTCGAGGCAACCGAGGTGGTGTTACCAGAGGGAGTGGATGTGGTATATCGAGCAGGCTTTGTGCCCTAAACTAGCCAGCTAACCCCTGTTGCACCCGACCGCGTCCGCGCGTGCAAATCGGCGGCCCCGTGGTCAGCAACGGTGATTGCTGGCGAGGTCTCTGACGCCAGGGGGCCGTTTCAAAAGTTTTTAGGGTAAAGCCTGACCACATCATTTTGCTCGAAGCAGGTCCGTCCCACAGGGAGGCTTCGCGGAGCGAAGAATCTCCTATTGCGCCTTGAATTTGTCCTCGTTGCCGGAGATTCCTCGTCGTTTATGCCCTTTGGGTACTGCGCTCCTCGGAATGACATTTTTGGATAAATGTCAACAGAACCTAGTCAGCCCATTCTGGTGACGGCTATCGTCGGTTGTGTCTTGATGGTTTTATTGGCTCAATTGTTTTTTCAGAAAGAACTTGCGACACTGATTTGGATAACCATCTATGGTACCAAATAGTTCATACCCCAGCTTGCGGTAAAATTCTGGGGCCTGGAAACTGAATGTATCCAAGATGACCTGGATGCAGCCTCTATCCACAGCCTGTTGTTCAATCACTGTTATTAACTTCTGGCCATAACCTTGCCCTCGTAAACTGGGGTGTATCCAAAGATATTGGATTTCGAGACATTTTCCCCACGTCCATCCATATACGCCCCCGACCATTTTATTCTGGTCAGTTTTTAGAAAAACCGCCAAATCTTGACCTTCTTCAATGCTTGAATGCGTAAGGTTATGCTGAATCAAAGATTGTCTCAACAGTTCGACATCTTGTTCAAGAGGACTATCTTCAGTAGTTATTTTGTAATCTTCCATAAATACCTTTCCACTATCGCCCTGCTGGCTTAAAGAACAGACTTAACAATACTCCGGAGACAATCAGCACTGTCCAATTTATCAGGATGACTGTGACTTCAAATCTGTAATCCAGGTTCTTGCCATAAAGCAGCGAAAGAACAACGAGAAAGCCCACGACCAAGACAAAACTTATGATGAAGAGCCACCGTATGGCACGCTCAATTCTTTTGCGTCCGTCGAATACCATCGCGGAGAAAAGGAAGGCGACGCTCATCATCAAGTATCCCAGGTCTTCAAGAGCGATGAAGATTCCGTATACATGAACTCGGGCAAAACGGGCCAGATCTTGGGGGAGTGGTGATACCGATCGCCAAGGCTGATGCGGTCAATACGGCTATTAATACTGCGCTCCAAAATCCAAGCTGGCTTGTGCGCTTTCTGGTGGCGTCTGTAGTTTTGGCATAAGTAACTTGATTCGTCATTTTCATTCATCCTATATGTAACACTTTTAAGGGAGTTCCGAAATTTAAATCATCCCAAAACTTTCGGCGGCGTGAAGCGTAAAACGTGAAACGTGAGGGTTTATGGCGTAAAAACATCACGTTTTACGCTTCACGTTTCACGCAGTTGGGACAATTACCCGTACCGGGCACAGGTATTTTTTCGGAACTGCCTTATGTCAATAATCTGGCCAGGTTTCTTTCAGACCTTTCTAATTGATCGTATAACTCGGTCAATTCTCCTTCAACACAGCTTTTAATTTCAAGCGTGATCTCTTTTTGCTTGTCCGTTTTGTCTGAGACAAATGGGGTAGTATCGCTATCATCTCTGGAGTAAAAGTTAAATTGTCTCTGCATTAAGGCAATTTGGTCAGGGGAGGTGGTGTAGTTGAAAGCGTTTAGCACCACTTCAAAGTTTTGGGGGTTGAGTTGATCATAGTTGAGATAACCCAAACCTTCAACGGACGCTTTCAAAGCTGCTGAGACAAACCGTATTAAAAATTTTTCGAAAAAAGTCAGCGGCTTCATGGCCTTTGTTTCTTCAACCGAACAACCTGTCGTGAATGCACCTAATTCTGTGTCCTTGAATCTGAACCAACCAGCGCCTTGTCTGAGAAAGGAGACCATCACTTCCGCTGGGTCCCGATAAAGAAAGAGAGACGGTACATCAGGAAAAACCTTGTGGATGAAGTCAATAAACAGAATATTATGGGTGGTAAATTTGATGAAGTGGGCTCGCTGGTCTGATACTCGTTTGCGGCCCATCGTCAGAATGAGGTTTCTGTAGGTTGTGAGATTCTCTTTGCTGAATTCAAGTGGCTTGAGCCAGTTTCCTTTCAAATGTTCCCAAATCAGGTAATGAGGCGGTGCTTCGCTGATAACGAGATGATTTGGTGACCTGGCTAAGGCTTTGGACAACAATGTGGAGCCACATCTGCCCATGTGAAAGATAAAACCTGACGGGTAGATATAGTTTGTCAAAATGTCATTAGAGGCCAGCGTACTTATTTCTGTGGTGAATAGGATGGGCTTCTCTTGTGTTGAAATCAGCAGCTCTGTTGAGGTAAAGAAATAGCTCTCAGTCAGTTGATGGTCCCCTATGTCGAACCAAACCAATTTGTGGTTGTCTTGGTCAATGTCGATGGGAATCAGTCCCGGTCGCTTATTAATTTCCTGGACTATTTGGCTATGCTGTAAGGGTAAAGTGGTTTTCCCCGACATTCGGCAATTCACTACTTTCGGCAATTTTATTTTGCTTACCAAATGCATAGAACCAGAATTGACAATGAAAAAGCAACTTCCGGTGAGACAACCCCATAGAGCATCCAACCACGTAAAACGTAAAACGTGAAGCGTAATGACTTATCTATAGCTTGATTTTACGTTTTACGTTTTACGCCCTGGCTGGCAACATCAAGCGGAAGTTACTTTTTACCCCGCTGGTAAGCCAAATTCTGGTTTGATGAAATGGGGAAGTTATTTAATTCTTGTTCCTTAGCTGCGAAAATCGGCTTTTGGAGGGCGTTAACGTCCTTGGCTCTTTCAGCCCGGTGCTTGAGCACCGGGCTAGCGGCTGGTGGCGTTATCCCCCCAAGCATTACCTGCGTCCTTCCTGCTGTGATGATCGCCACCCTGACCAGGCCAGACCAAGCCCGCTGACTGCCAGTAATGCACAGGCACCAACCCAAACCCAGGTGCCCAGAGCAGACCAGTTGACCGTGTGGACTGCGCTGTCCACCACAAGCAAACCCAGGATGGACAGCCCCCCGAAGGTCACCTGTGTTAAACCCTGAGTAACAAGCTCCAGGCGGGCCGCAGACTTGTAAAGTATCACTGCTCCGATGCCCCCCGCCATAAAGATGGCGCTATACATTTGCGCATGAAAGGCGTCGATCTTCCACGGCCAGAATGCGCCCGCTACAGAAGGCAGAACGAGCAAACTGATCCCATACACTGCCAATATAATCCCTTCCACCAGAAGGTAGCCGCGCCAGGGCTTCGACAGCGGCACCACATCGGATGCCTGCACCTTGCGGTATCGCCACCAGTAATAAATGAGGATCACCGTCGGTATGATGTAAATTATGAACCAACTCCAGACAATTGGGCGGTTAAAATTGAACTGCGAATACTGAAGAAGAGAGAACAAAATGACGACAGAGGTGAACACTACGGCTTGTCGCAAGGCCACGCGCGTTGGCGACCAGCGTCGTACCCCAATTATCATGAGGACGGTTACCATTTCGGCCAGGTATACAGCCCCAAGAAAGCGGGCATTGAACGGTTTAAGAGGCCAGGGCCAGTGTGGCCCAAACAGGCCAGGAACAAAGAACAGGCTTGCTCCAACAAGAAGTACCAGCGCAACGATAACAAAGATAATAAACAGCAAGCGGGGAATGTAAGGATTTGTTGATGTCATTTAACTCCCTAATCCAACTCTGATATATCTTAATTTCAGGCGAAGAAGCCGCCCAACAGCCGCATTTCAGCAGCGAGCAAGACGCCTTTGAATTAAAACCGATTATCCCACGCAAGGCGACTCTCGTCAAAAAACTGCGCTCCTGGCGTCTGCTGAAAATGTTAGCCCTTTACATTTGCAGCTAAAATGCCATTTTACGCAATTACCGAAACCATATCCAATACTTTCAATCCCAATAATTTATCGCCAGTAATTACCGTTTTGGGTTGGACCTCGTCGGGAGTAATACCTTTTGTGAATAACTTCCAGACAATATCTTGATGGATGGTAACTTCGACGTCTGATGTTGTGGAGCGCAATATCTTTCACTGACCAGAGTTCACAAACCGTTGATCTCTGCCACTCTTCTGCTGAAAGACTGGATAGAAGTCCCAAAAGTTCGTCTAATATCTCAGGGAAAAGGTGTGCGACAATTATAGGTTGAGGCTGCTTCATGGTGTTTTTGTTCTCAAGAGAGAAAATTTGCAAATAGACCCATGCTCAGGTTGCAAGGTTGCAGGTTGCAGGGTCGCAAGGTTGCAGGTTACAAGATTGTCCATTGTCGTTGGTCGCCTGCCCTGTGGGTTGGTCGTTCGTCGTTCCTTCGCCACACTTGCCCTGTGGGTTCGCTCATTCGCCATTCGCAGGTTCGCCGATTCGCCATTCGCCAGAAATAAAGCGGGGGGTAT
>DAOUMU010000339.1:0-12951 GCA_034409055.1 Anaerolineae bacterium | reverse complement strand
TTGGGATTTTCCGTGGCGCTCGGCCCGGATTGACAAATCCGGGCCTACATCTTGTGGCAGAAAATGGCTATGCCACGATATGTCGGGGATCTGTCGATCCCCTCTGAGCGATTCCACGGAAATTCCTGAAGAACCATATTTTGTAATTTAGACTAAAAATATAACGAATTGCTTACCAAATCATTAAATGAAACTAAAAAAGTATCCAAAAGTTGGCAACCAACTCCACAGACAGTATTATATTACTTGGGTGTGTTTCATTTGAGTCAGAGCATTTCAAAACATCGTGTTGTGTGTTACGTGTTGCGTGTTTTTTTGGCACGTAACACGCAACGCGCAACACGTAATAACAACTGTTTGACTTGTTTGAAACACACCCATATTACTTACACATTTTTTACAGCGGAGCATGACATCGTTAAATGTCACAACGAAGAACGACAGGTAGCACGGTTGGGTTTATCTTCCGGGCTGTGCTACTGACTTTACTACTCATTCTTATTTTTGTCGTCGCCTTAACGACGGCCATGTTTCTACTGACGGGCAACGATTTTGAGCTTGAGCGTTTAACCACCTTCCAACAGCCGAGGCCCAGCCCCAACCCTACCCCAACCACCGCCCCCAAGCCATTAGTAACCCCCATTGCTGCGGCTATGACCAGCTTTCGTAGTGTGCCCCTGGGATTTGCCATCGACTATCCGGCCGATTGGAGCAAAAAGGAAAAGACCCTGCGCGTGATATTTTCTCCTTCCCCGGCCGGACTCGATCCTGATGGTTGGCAAGAGGCCGCTATTTGGGTCGGTATCCCGGCCGACGAGAGTTTCGAACCGGCCGATTTGGTCAGTAAAGTCTTGGCCGGTTTTCCGGCCGACGCCCAGACCTTGAACAGGGGCCCCATGAATATCGCTTCCCAAACCTGGAGTTCGACCCAGATTGGCTTTACGGACGAGAACCTGGGAGAACCGGTTATGGCTCTTGTGGCTGCTACCAATAGAAATGAGGTCGGCTATATGATCGTGGCCGTGGCCCCGGCTGAACAATGGCCGTCGATCCAGCCTATATTTCAGGGGATGATCAATAGTTTCCGCTTCACCGAAGAAATTGTGATCCGGCCGACCGACGCCACGCCGCCCCCCACCCCCACCCCGACCCCCACGCCGCGCATCTATATTGTCCAGCCGGGCGATACCCTGTCGGGGATAGCGGCTCAATTTGACGTGAGTGTAGAAACCCTGATCAACCGGAATGGGATTGAAAAGCCTGAATATTTACGGTCAGGGCAGAAGTTGATTATTCCTACCAAGAGGAGATAAAAGGCTGCCGGTGATTGAAGAAACCATCTCTACCGAAGCCGCCCGGCGTTTCTACGACCGTCTGGGAGCGGCTCACGATTGGGCTGAGCGTTACGAAGGTCGTGCCCGCGCCCGGGCTATGGCCTGGCTTGATCTGGCCCCCGACCAACACCTGCTGAACGTGGGCGTGGGCACCGGTAAAGAGCACGGACAGTTACAGGCCGCCAGACCGGGCGGGGTGGCTGTGGGGGTAAAGATGTGAACGAGGAGGAGTTATGAAAACACACTGGCTAGCCATCATCTTTATCGTAACAATCACCGGCTTAATCTCAATCACCGCTGGCCGTCTGGCGCAGGCGCATGCTCCTATCACGTCGACGGTTCAGGGAAAAACTGGGGCCGCCAGGTCGCTGATGCTGACGACCATACCGCCAACATCCACCACCCTGCCCACCCCTACTCCCACCCCCGGCCCATTCCCGGCTCTCCTGGCCGAAATTCCCCTGGCCCCGGCTGAGGAGCAACTGACCGGCTTACTTCTGGATACAGAGGCCAACCGCCTCTATGTGACGGACAGTGCCGGAGAACTGCACGTCCTGGAGGCCAAAACCTACACCGAACTGGCCACCCTGCATGCCATCGGTCACCTCACGCTCGATGCCAGCCATGACCGGCTCTTTGCCTCGCCCACGGAGGACGGTGGTAGTCTGACGATCGTCGACACCGCTGCCTTGACCATCACCGGTACGATTTCACCGGGCGGCGCGGTGGCCCTGGATGACAAGCGGAATCGCCTGTATGTGGGCAATAGTGGCCCCACGGAAGCCCCTCTCCGGATTTACGACCTGACCAGCCTGGCGAAAGTGGGGGAGATTGCCCAGCCGGGTATGCCCGTCTACAGCCCGGTTCGCGACGAGTTGTACCTGGCCCATTTGAGCGTTCATATCGTTGATCTGGACAGGTTGGCGGTCACGGGCAAGTTGTTCAGTTCAGCAACTGAAACCTACGGTTGGTGTAATGGTTGTAGTGTACCCCAAACCGTTTATGTTTCTCCTGACGATAACGTCTTGGTGGTTGACATGCGCACCATAGCCGTCGGTAAAGGGCCGGGTATACTGGCCTCGCCCCGTTTCTTCGAGGCTACCACCCTCACCGAGTTGACCGATTTGGCCCGGCAGCCGGGGGTCGAACAGGGCTGTTTTGGCCAGATCATCCTGGCCGAACCGGTCGAGGGTCGGGTCTACCGGCAGAAAATCTACAGCCGCTACCTGGCCGCCAGTAATTTGCAGGTCTATGACCTGGCCGGTAACCTGGTCACCTGGTATGATGGTTCTTACCTGGGCCGGACCAACCCCCGCACCAAACAGATGTATCGCAGCTCTCAAGTCTTTACTTTGAGCCCCTTCTCCCCCCTGGGCTTGCTACCTGCGCCCGCCTGTATTGATACCATCGATGCCCAAACGGGACGGCTGTACGGGGTGAGGGAAAACACCCTGGTCGTCTTTTCTGAGTCAGGTGGGACGCCGCCGCGCCTGCCACCGCTCCAGGTCGAAGCCATTCCCGACGATTTTCTGATCTGGGATATTCTCTTTTCGCCCAATTATCACGATGACCAAACGGTGTTCCTTGACGGCCAGCAACTCTACCGCTCCCAGGACGGGGGACAGACCTGGGTGCAGTTACGCGGTGGGTTGCCCCATGCCTATCACGATGTGACCCTCCATTTAACCATCTCCCCCGATTTTGCCCAGGATCAGATCCTCTTTGTCCGCCCTGATTTTGGCGGTATGTTAGGGGGTGGGGTCTATCGCTCAACCGATGGAGGCGATACCTGGCAGGCGACGTGGGACGGGTTAACCCATTTGCGGGTTCACCAACTCAGTTTGTCGCCCGACTTTACAATTGATAATACCTTGTTGGCTCATGCGCATTATCAAGACCTGGCCGGGAGTGGTGACGAAGCCTTGGCTATCTATCGCTCGAATAACCGGGGCCTGACCTGGACCCTGGTCACGACACAAACCCATCGTATGGGGCAACCGGTGCCAGGGCTATGGCCCCCGGCCTCAGCTCATTTCCGCTGGGTTGAGACCCAGGTCGATCCCGGTCAGCAGGTGATTGCCATTGAACGGAGCACGGATGGGAGTCAAACGTGGCAAACCGTCTTGACCTTACCCGAAGATGAATATTTTAGCCCCCAGGATATTAGCATCACTGTTTCTCATGACCCGGTGACCGACCAGCAGACCGTGCTGATTGCGGCCGACCGGTATCTCTTTCGATCAACCGATAACGGAGACAGTTGGCAGAATGTGCTTTCTGCCTCCTCGCTCAAGGAGGCTCGATTCTCGCCCGAGTTTAGCCGGGATAATACCGTTTACACCTTTTCGGATGAGCGTATGTTTCGTTCAACGGATGGCGGGCAAACCTGGCAAACCGTCTTAACCTTACCGGCTGCGTTGTACAATCCACTTAATCTTACCTTTTCTCCCACTTTCACCCGTGACAACACGGTCTATGCCTTCAATTTGGACACCCTCTTTCGCTCAGCGGATAACGGCGTAAACTGGAAGCCCGTTTTGACTCTGGATCGCTCTGAAACCAATATTTCGATCCAAAAATTCCTGTTCTCACCCACTTATGAGACGGATCAAACCCTTTATCTGTTCTCCAATTATCACCTCTTTCGCTCAACGGATCAGGGAGCCAGTTGGGAAAAGGTGTTGACCCTACCCCCCTCTGAGAGTTTTACTACTTACCGGGAGCCTTTATTCTCGCCTGATTTCACCACAGACCAAACCCTCTATCTGTTTACCGACTCTAGCCTCTTTCGGTCGGTGGATAAGGGCCGGACCTGGCAGAAGTGGGTCGATGACCGGTTAAGGGGGTACGACTCCCCGGATCGATTGGGAAAATTGGCTGTTTCCCCTGCTTTAGACGATGGACGTCATCAACTGTTTATACGGACAGCCAAAGTGCGCGAGACAAGGTACGGGTTTTGGGTACTGGATCCTGCAATGATGAGGTGGGAGACCGTGACCGCTATATCCCCCACCGAAACACCTTCGTCATCGCCAATCGGGTCAAGGCCAACCCCAACCGCTACCCCGCTGGCTCAGGTCCCGGTGACAACCCCTTATGCCGAGATATGGGCCCAGTTGGGGGGAGAGACCGGTCCCCTGGGCCGGGCTCTAGCGCCGGCCATTGAGGGGCCTTATGCCTTCCAGGCTTTTGAGCATGGCCTCATGCATTGGGGCTGGCAGGAAGGGGGCACTTTTTACATTCACCTCCTCTACAATGGGCCAGAGGATAAACCCCAGGCCGGCGCTGCCTGGGAACGCTATGAGGACACCTGGCAAGAGGGCCAGGCAGAGTATCTTTGTCCCCAGGCTGGGCCTCCCTTTGGCCCCCGCCGTGGCTTTGGCCAGGTCTGGTGTAGTTGTGACGAATGTCGAACCCGCCTGGGCAGTCCCCTTGAACAGGAGCGAGGCCAGTCAGGCGGGTATCAAACCTTTGCCGGGGGCGTGATGTTGTGGCATACGGCCGATGAGGCGATTTATGTACTGTTTAACGAAGGGGGCTGGCAGCGATTTGAGGAGTAACGATTGATGACAAACAAGCGGGTCGATGTGGTGGTTGTCGGAAATGTTGGCATTGACACCAATGTATATCTCCCCGGCAAAGATATCGATTTCAGGGTCGAGGCAAACTTTACCGAGAACATCGACTACGTGGGACAGGCTGGCGGGTATGCCAGTCGAGGTTATGCCCAACTGGGGAAAAAGACGGCTTTTATTGGCTACGTGGGTGATGACTACAGTGGCCGCTTCATCCGTGAAGAGTTCGCCCGGGATGGGATTGACACCACGGCTCTTTTCATCGACCCTTTAGGAACAAGCCGTAGTATCAACTTCATGTACCGGGACGGTCGACGCAAAAACTTTTATGACGGTAAAGGTCATATGCAGCTTCAGCCCGACCTGGAAATCTGCCGGACCGTCTTAGCCCGGTCCAAACTGGCTCATTTTAATATTCCCAACTGGGCCCGTCATTTGTTACCCATCGCCAAAGAGCTTGGCTTGACCATTGCCTGTGACATTCAGGACGTGGTGTCAGCCAATGACGATTACCGCCAGGACTTTATAGCTTATGCGGATGTTTTGTTTTTTTCAGCCACCAATTATACCGACCCTACCCCGCTCATCGAAGCCTTCTTGAAAATAAAACCCGACCAGATTGTGATTTCAGGTATGGGGGCTAACGGCTGTGCTGTTGGCACGTCAGATGGTGTTCAATTCTTCCCGGCGGTGGAAATGGAGGCCCCGGTGATTGATACCAACGGCGCGGGAGATGGGTTAGCCGTGGGCTTCTTAGCCAGTTTTGTCCTGGATAGCTACGCTCTGAGCGACTCAATCCGGCGCGGCCAGATTACAGCCCGTTATACCTGCACCCAAAAAGCGTCTTCATCTAACCTCATTACCCCCGACAAGCTAGAGCACTATTTTTGGACTTGGATTTGATTTGACAAACAGCCGGCAGCAACTGACCGCGTAGCGCGACGAACGACGAACGACAAAAAAATCAGGTCAATGATGGTATTTTCCCACCTTGTCCATCGTCTTTCGTCCTTCGTCTGCCCCAGTAGACGGATAAATTGTTCCCAAAAGCTTGTCAAATTTACTATATGTCCGTTAGCGAAATGAAAGAATACGATTTTTTGACACAGTCGGGGAGTATACTGCCCAATATGAAAGCACTCAAAGCCCCTACTCAGTTCATAACCGAGCTGGGCAATCGATTCGTCCCAAAGAACGAACAAAAGGTCCGCGCCCAGGGCTTAACAGCCCTGGCTATTGCCCTGGTTGCCGCTGTCTTGCTTGTGTACCATTTCCTCACCTAATCCAACAGTATACGCTCTGGATCACTCCCTTGACCATCGCCCTACTGGGTGATTACCGTCGCTGATCTCGCCCGCCTCGATGGGCAACCCAGATTTTTGACGCTTATTCGTCAACATTTTATTAGATGAAAGAATACGCGTTCTTGGCAAATGAGCGCCTCATGTGTTACAATCGTGTTTGTTCTAACAACTGTATCTTCTCAAGACTCCTGTCTGCTGGCCTGACCCACTTGTTGACCTATTGACCGATCTGACCCCCCTCCTCGTCTCCAAAGTCGTGAAAGGTGAAGCATAGCGCGGCCAAGCCGCAACCAAATTGATTGAACCACTGAGACACGGAGAACACCGAGAAAATTCAAGTTATCTCTCTCGTAGAGAGGGCATCCCTATGCCCGGCTCCGTCTTTTACGTTTTAAGCTGCCAAATCTCCCAAAAAACAGCCGGGTTTCCCCGCCCGGTTCAAGTTTATGGAAAGACTATTCGAAAACTTATGATCGGAAAGGAGGCGATGATCGAAAGACAATAACAGGTTAGCTCTCCCTTTGTTTTTGGTAGTCTATTTTCAAAAATTATCAATAAGAGGAGAAAGAAAAAAATGAGCAAGAAACTGTGGTGTTTGTTAGCGTTGCTGCTGATAGCCAGTGTGGTTCTGGCAGGTTGTGGTGGGGCTGCTACAGAGCCTGCAGCCGAAGAACCGGCCGCCGAAGCGCCTGCGGCAGGTGAGCCGGTAACGATCTCGATCTGGCATGGCTACATCGAAACCGAGGAAGAAACCTTCAGCCAGGTCGTTAATGATTTTATGGCCGCCAATTCCGAGATCAAAATCGAAGTCCTGGCCGTGCCCTTTGATGAACTGCTGAACAAGTTCCAAACCGAAGTGGCTGCAGGCGGTGGCCCGACCCTGATCACCGGGCCGCAGGACCGTATGGCCAGTTATGCCGAGGCGGAGTTGCTGGCCACAATTGACGGGTCCGCCGCTTTTCTGGGAGAACTGGTATCGGCCTCTGTTGAAGGGGGCAAGGTGAACGGTAAACTGGTTGGTGTGCCTATCAACAACAAGGTGGTGGCCATGTTCTACAACAAGAGCATGATTGACACGCCGCCGGCCGATTTTGATCAACTCCTGGAGATGGCTGCCGAGCACGGTTTGGCCATCACCGCCAACTGGTTCCACAATTACATGTGGGGTCCGGCCTTTGGCGCGAAATTCTTTGATGAGAACTTTAAAGTCGTCATCGACAGCGCTGAGGGGGCCAAGGCATATGGTTTCTTGAAGGATGTTTGCCAATCTGAAGGGGTGACCTGCGATGCCAACGACGGCGATATGGACACCCTGTTCCGCCAGGGCCAGGTGGCCTTCCGCATCCAGGGACCGTGGGCCTCTGGGGATGCCATCAACGATCTGGGTGCTGACAATGTCGGGGTGATGGCGGTTCCGGAGATCCCCGGGGCCGGCAGTCCCCGTCCGTGGAACCAGTCTGAGATGATATCAATGAATGTTGGCGCGACGCCGGAAGAAACGGCGGCGGCGATACGCTTTATCGAATACCTGACCAGTGCCGAAGTCCAGGGATTGTTCCTGGATAAAGCTAACTGGATCCCGGCCAATGCCAGCGTGGATACGTCCAGCAACCCTGTTGTGGGTGGGTTCCTGGCTCAGGTTCCCTCCTCCGATCCTTTCCCCGTGGCTCAAGAGTTGGGGGCAACCTGGGAGCCGATGGGAGATGCCATGACCAAAATCCTGGAAGGTGTCTCTCCCCCTGAAGAGGCATTGTCCGAGGCGGCCTCGTTGATCAACACCGCGAACAACAAATAACCAACCGCCTATGCTTTAGACTGGTGGGTGGAGGAAATTCCACCCACCGGTTTTTTATATCGCCTATCGAAAAGGAGTAACTATTGACCTTGTCACTCTGAGGCGTAGCGTAGCGAAGCCGAAGAGTCTCTTCACCGGCGGAATAGGAGATTCTTCGTTGCTACGCTCCTCAGAATGACATGAAGGTGAATAGGTACGAAAAGGAGAAATAGATGACAGCACTCAGTCCTGTTTCCGCTGAAAAGAAGCAAACCCTTCTGGGAAGTCTTAAAGCACAATTTCCCGATACCCGGCTGGCCTCGCTTTATATCTTACCGGCCTTCCTGGTTATGGCCTTTATCACCTTCTATCCCATTGCCTATCAGTTGTGGCTGTCTCTGACCGATTTCGAGTTGAAACACTTGCGGTTAATGAACCCCAATTACATCGGATTTGATAACTTCGTGCGGGTTATCATCAGCGGTTTACCGGTCACCAATTACGACTTTCTGCGTATCCTGATCTTTAACCTCTTCTGGACGTTTGTTAACGTTTTTTTGCACGTTTCTATCGGTATCTTGATTGCCATGGCCCTAAATACCAAAGAGCTGCCGGGTAAGCGCATCTATCGGAGCCTGTTCGTGATCCCCTGGGCCTTGCCCTCGCTGATCTCCGGGATGGTCTGGGCCAATATGTGGCACGATAAATTTGGCGGAATCAACCTGTTGCTTCAGGAGCTTGGCCAGCGGGGGGATATTCGCTGGCTGCTAGAGACCGACCCGATTGTCAACCTGCCCCAGATCGGGCTCGTGTTGCCCCTCTCTTTCTTTGCCGTGTTGATCGCCAACGTCTGGCTGGGCTGGCCTTTCATGATGGTCATTGCCACCGGGGCTCTACAGAGTATTCCCACCGAACTGTACGAGGCCGCCGACGTGGATGGGGCTACCAGTTGGGAAAAGTTTTGGAAAATCACCTTGCCTCTTATCCGTCCGGCCATGGTACCGGCCATCATGATCGGCATTATGATGACCTTCAACCAGTTTAACATCATCTTCTTTGTTACCGGCGGTGGGCCGGTCGGGTTGACCGAAATTCTGGTCACTCAGGGCTTCAAGCTGGTCAACCCCCAGGGGTGGTATGGGGTAGCCTCGGCCTTTAACATTATTGTTTTTATCATTCTGGCCGTTATCACCCTGATAACCAACCGCATCTCACGGGCTACCGAGCCGTATTACGCTTAACCGAGGAGGATTGTCATGACTGTAGTCGTAGATACATCACGCCCGCAGCTCAATACCAGCAGTGTCATTGCGATGGCCTGGGCCGTGCTGGTCTTCGTTTTGTCCTTAGGGTTGCTGGGCTTTGGCTTATATTGGGGCGTCACCGCCTTTGGCCTGAGCGAGCTCACCCAACGTTACCCTCGGCTGGCCCTGGGCATTGTGGCCCTTGTGGCGGGGGTGGTTATCTTGAATCGTTACGCCCGCCTGCTGGCGGCCATCTTTGGCCAGAGCGACTACAAACGTGCCCGCGAGACGATGCGGCTCGATCTGATCCAACTGTTTTTGTTGCTGGTACTGGTCGTGGTTTTGTTCCCGGTGATCTGGATCTTGTCCATGTCGCTTGACCCGCGCGACTTTTCCCGTCCGACCGGCTTAACCATCATTCCTCCTGGAGCTACGTTCGAGGCTTATCACCAGGTCCTGACCCGACCTTCGCCCAATCCGGTCAGCTTTTTCCAACTTCTGCGCAACAGCCTGCTGGTATCCGGTGGCACCGCCCTGGGGGCGGTGGTCATCGGCACCTCGGCGGCCTATGCCTTCTCCCGCCTCAAGTTTCCGGGCAGACAACTGGGTATGTTGGGCTTCGTCATCGTGCTGATGATTCCCCCGGGCGGTACCCTGGCCCCTCTCTTCGTCCTGCTCAACACGATTGGGTTGCGGACCACCTTGTGGGGGTTGGCCATCGCCTTTACTTCGACGGCTCTGCCGTTTGCCATTTGGAATATGAAGGGTTTTATCGACGCTTTGCCCTACGACCTGGAAGAAGCCGCTCAGATCGACGGCTGTACCCGCACCCAGGGCTTCATCCGGGTGATCCTGCCCCTGGCCGTGCCCGGTATGGCCGTCACCGCCCTGTGGGGCTTCCTGACCGGCTGGTCTGAGTTTATTCTGTCCTGGACCTTCCTGATCGATCCCTCTACCTTTACCCTGCCCATGGTCCTGCGGGGGATGGTCGGCCAATATGCTTCCGGTACGCCCTGGTCCCAATTCGCGGCCATGGCCATCCTGATGTCTATCCCCCCGATGCTGATATTCTTCTTCTTGCAACGCTATCTGGTCAGTGGTCTGGCCGTCGGCGGGGTGAAAGGTTAAGGGGGATGAGGTTGGAATCGCTGAGAGCGCTGAAGGGCGCTGACGACGCTGAGGAGGGTACTTGAAGAGACTGTTGAACTTCGGCTTTCTGCTGATGGGCTTCAGTTTCACGGTCACCCAGGGCTTGATGATCCGGGAACTGCTGGTGGCCTTCTTCGGTAATGAGTTGTCGATTGGGCTGATTCTGGGAAACTGGCTCCTCCTGGAAGCCGTCGGCAGCGGGCTTTTGGGCAGATTGGCCGACCGGTGGCGAGGCAAAGCCGCCTCCTTCGCCGCCCTGCAACTGCTCTTTGCCCTCTTCCTACCCCTGTGTCTTTACGCGGCCTACAGCAGCCGGCGTCTGGTCGGGGCGATGCCCGGCGAAGGGGTGGGCCTCATCCCCATCTTTTACGCCTCCTTCCTCATCTTGATCCCCCTGGGGCTGGTTGATGGGGCCATGTTTGCTTTCGGCTGCCGGGCTTACGCCTACCTGACCGGCGACAAAGCCCCGTCCATCGGTTGGGTCTACGTCTACGAAGCGGTGGGCGCGATCACGGGCGGAATCGTCTTCACCTATCTCTTTATTCCTTTTCTCCACTCTTTACAAATCGTCCTGATTCTGGCCGGTTTAAATCTGCTTTCGGCGGCCCTTGTCCTGGCCTGGTCCGCCCCCTCCAATCGAAAACGTTGGCCCCTCACCCCGGGCCTGGTCGTCGTCCTCCTTTTATTGATCGCCAGCCTCGGTTTCCTACTCTCACCACAGGTAGAAGCGGTCCAGAACTGGGCCACCCGCCAGCAATGGGCCGGCTACCATCTGATCTACGCCCAGAATTCGGTCTACGGCGATGTGGCGGTGGTGGAGCAAGAGGCCCAGTACACCTTTTATGCCGACGGTATTCCCATTCTGACGACCCCCGTGCCCGACGTGGTGCTGAGCGAGGAGATCGTCCATCTGCCCCTGCTATTCGTATCCCAACCACGGCGAGCCCTGGTGTTGAGCGGCGGGGTGGGGGGCGTGTTACACGAGCTGGCCAAATATCCCTTGACGCAGCTAGACTACGCCGAACTGGACCCCTTACTGATCGAGGCCGTCCTGAAATTCCCCACCCCGTTGACCCTGAGCGAACTGGGTGACCCCCGGCTCACGGTCGAGCACGTTGATGGCCGCCTGCTGGTCAGACGAAAGCAGTGGGGAGTCGCGCCCCAGCCTAAAGCAGGTTACGACCTGGTCATCGTCAACCTGCCTTACCCCTCTACGCTCCAACTCAATCGCTTCTATACGGTGGAGTTCTTTCGAATGGTACGGGGGCTTCTGGCCGAGGAAGGGGTGCTGGTCATTGCCTGCCCGGGCACGCTGAGTTATATGAGCGATGAACTACGCGCTCTCAACACGATGGCCTATCACACCCTGCAACAGGCGTTTGTCTCCGTCAGGCCGATACCGGACGACCTGACCCTGTGGTTGGCCTCGCCCTCGGCTGAGCTGTCGACTGTACCGGTGGAGGCACTGGTTGAAAGATGGGAGGCGCGAAGCCTTGAGACTCAACTAATGACCGCTACCCACATCCGCCTCAAGTTCAATCAGAGACATGTGGATTGGTTTTGGTCGGCGCTTAATGAACCAATGAGGGACGAAGCGGCGTTGGTCACCGGCTCTGCCGGAGCTGCCATCAACCGGGACCTGCATCCGGTTGGCCTGTTCTACGGCCTCGCCTATTGGAACGCCCTCTTCTCCCCCCACCTGGCCCGCTTTCTCGCCTGGACCGCTCGCCTAAACCTGTGGACGCTGAGCTTGTTCATCTTCGCCGGTGGGTTGCTGTTTCTGGTGGTCGTCAAGCTGACCGCCAAGGGGAAAGGAGCCATCGTGCCCCTTGTCATCGCCACTACCGGCTTCACCGGGATGACCGCCGACCTGATGATTATCTTTGCTTTCCAGACCCTGTACGGTTACGTTTACCACTGGATTGGCCTGCTCATCGCTGCCTTCATGGCCGGTTTGAGCCTGGGCGGGCTGCTGATGACCCACCGCCTGGCTCGGATCAAGCAGGAGCGGTCTACCCTGCTGAAGCTCGAACTGGCCATCGTCCTCTACTGGGTTCTGTTGCCCCTGGCCCTGAGCACCCTGTATGCTCACATCACTCAGCCCCTGGTGTACACCTCCATCCAGGGGGTCCTGCTCTTGTTGAGCGCGCTGGCCGGTTGCCTGGTCGGCGCCCAATTCCCCCTGGCCAACCGGATGTGGCTCAAGGGCCGGCCAGTCCTGGGCAGCACGGCCGGTCTTCTCTACGCCTGCGATCTGGTCGGGGCCTTCCTGGGTTCCATCGTCGTCTCAGTCGTCCTGATCCCGGTTCTGGGCATCCTGGAGACCTGCCTGCTGGCGGCGATGCTCAAGGTGGTTAGCCTGGGGCTGGTTTTGACTCTGACCCCTCGCGTCTGAGTCCCTTTTATAAAGATTAAGAAAATAGGCTCTACGTGGATTCGAGGGGTAAGGCAGTTCCGAAAAAATAATTGTCCCAACTCCGTGAAACGTGAAGCGTGAAACGTGATGTTTTTACGCCATAAACCCTCACGTTTCACGTTTTACGCTTCACGCCGCCGAAAGTTTTGGGATGA
>DAOUMU010000338.1:0-2439 GCA_034409055.1 Anaerolineae bacterium | reverse complement strand
GGCTTCAGCCGGTCCAAACGGGATCACGTCCGGCTGAAGCCTCGACTCCAAAGGCTTAACCAGTTGCTAAATCATAACTCGCCCCAAAATTGAAACGCACCCACGGTCGTCGGTCAAGTTGAGCGATGCATCAGAGTTTGGTATAATGCGCCAATCAAATTCAAGCCCTTCAAGAAAACAAGAGAGGAAACCATGTCTGTTTATGCTGGCAAATTCTTGCGTGTGAATTTAACCGATGGCACCTGGCACGAGGAAACGATTGCGGACGAAGATGTGCAACGTTGGTTGCTGGGTTCCGGCTATGCGGCCAAGTTATACTATGAGGAAATGGACCCAACGGTAGAACCCCTTGACCCGGCCAATCCCCTTTACGTTTTTAGCGGTGTGCTGACCGGGACATTTGCTCCCACCGGTTGTCGCTCCAGTTGGTGTGGGCGGTCACCTTTGACCGGTATCTGGAATGAAGCCAACCTGGGCAATTACTGGGGAGCGGAGTTACGCTTTGCCGGGTACGATGGCCTGGTTATCCACGGTAAAGCAGCCAAACCGGTCTACCTGTGGCTAAATGGCCTGGATGGCACGATTGAGTTACGAGACGCCGCTCATCTATGGGGTAAGAACTATTTTGAAACCGCCGATACCCTGCTGGCCGAAACGGATAAAAGGGCCCAGGTAGCCGGGATTGGCCGGGCCGGCGAAAACCTGGTCAAGCTGGCGGGTATTGTCAGTGGTCCCAGCCACTACGTGCGGGCGGCGGCGCGGGGTGGTATGGGCGCTTTAATGGGCTCCAAAAACTTGAAAGCCATTGTGGTCCGGGGCAAAAATCGGCCCGACTATCCCGACAAAAAAGCCTTCTTGAGCACGGTTAAAGAGCAAAATGCTTTCATAAAAGATAATTCCATTGCCATGAGTTACTACGGTACGGCCGGGGGGATATTGGCCACCGAAGCGTTCGGCGATATGCCCATGCGTAACTGGACCCTGGGCTCATGGGAAACCGCCGAAAAAATATCGGGCCAGACGATTTACAACACCATTTGGGTTAAACACACCCACTGCTTTGCCTGCCCCATTGGCTGTGGCAAAGAGGTTGAAGTCAAGGAAGGGCCGTACCAAACGCCTCTGGGTGAAGGGATTGAGTACGAAACCCTGGCCGGTTTTGGGGGCATGACCCGCAACGACAATCCAGAATCGATTGCCAAGGCCAACAGCCTGTGCAACGATTACGGGATGGATACCATTAGTGTCTCTTCGGCCATCGCCTTTGCTATGGAAGCTTTTGAAAAAGGCATTATCAGCCAGGCCGATACAGCAGGACTGGTGCTGCGCTTTGAAGACCCCGACGCCGTCGTGGCCGCGATTGAGATGATTGCCGAACGACGCGGTAAAGCCGGCCACGACCTGGCCGAAGGGGTGCGTCAGGCAGCCCGACGCTGGGGCAACGGAGCCGAAGATTTTGCCATTCACGTGAAGGGGATGGAAGTACCCTACCACGACCCCCGCGCCTTTCTGTCGATGGCCGTTAATTATGCCACGGCTTCTCGAGGAGCCTGTCACCTGGAAACGTTAAGCTACTGGAATGGCTACGGGGTGCTCCAGCCAGATTTGGGGTATGACCGGGAAGTGGACCGTTTAGCTTCCAATGCTGATACAGCCAAATTGGCTTACGATTACCAAAACTACATGGCCACTTACAATCCCCTGGGGATGTGTAAATTTATTGTCAAGGGTTTGATTGGCCCGGATCGAGTCTGTGAAATTGCCAACAGTGCTCTGGGCTGGAACTGGACCCGGGAAACCCTGCTGGAAACCGGCGACCGTATTTTCCAACTTAAGCGGCTCATCAACCTGCGCCTGGGCATCACCCCCGCCGATGATACCCTGCCCAAACGTCTACTGACCGAGCCTCGCCCTTCCGGTTCCGCCGAAGGCGTTTTGCCTGATCTCGAGGTGATGCTCCCGGTTTATTACAAGTTACGTGAGTGGGATGAAAAGACCGGTGCTCCGAGCCAGGCCCGGCTGGAACGGTTGGGCATTAAAGCTTGATTGATAACCCATTATGCGTAATTCATAGGTTAGCATCCTGAGTAGGTTGGAGCACAGCGGAAACCGTATCGAAGGGTGCGACTCAAGCGACGATTCGAGCCAAACCCGCACCCTTCGATACGCGCTTCACTCCGTTCCGCGCTACTCAGGATGCTATCGGGTCAATTACGCATAATCGGTTGATAGTTGTTTAGTGGGTCAGCGGATACATAACGGCTTAGCGGACGCCAGGCGTGACCGCAGGTCGCAGGTTCATCCGCGCTTCCTGCGGTCGCTGCTACTTAGACTCCATTTCAAAAGTTTTCTGGTACTAACGGATTCTGTGGCTTTTGGCTTTTAACAGTTTGAGCGTATCTTCTCAAAAAGTAGGGGCGAGGCAACTCGGATTGAGGG
>DAOUMU010000337.1:0-6259 GCA_034409055.1 Anaerolineae bacterium | reverse complement strand
ATGTACCAGGCTCTATTCCAAGTTAACCGCCCACACCTTGTGCATCTATCTCAACCGTCTGGCGGGTAACCCTGATTTTTTGCAAATCAAGTCTTTGGCCTTTCCTATCTAGCATAAGGCCCTAATACTAAATTTCAAGAGGTTAGTTCTCATGCAAGACTCAACCATATATCCGCAATTAGATCTAAAGCAGACGCTGGCGACCAATCGGGTGTTGGGCCTGTGGCGTTTAATGGGTGGCTTTCGCTGGATTTACGGGGGGGCGATTCTGAGCCTGTCCATTGCCACCGTCGCCAGAACGTTGACTTACCTGTTGTTGCAATATTTTGTTGACGATGTTTTACCGGGGCAAGTAGCCACCCCCTTTTACCTGGTTGCCCTGGGATTTGTCGGGCTGGCTGTTTGCCAGGGGATCTTTACCTTTATCAGCGGCAAATTAGCCGCTCACTCGGCCGAGGGAGCGGTCTTACGCCTGCGCAATTACCTGTTTGACCACATTCAGCGCCTGAGCTTTACCTACCATGATCGTTCTCAAACCGGCGAACTGGTACAGCGGTGTAGTTCGGATGTCGAGACCATCCGCCGCTTTTTCGCGGATCAAGCCATTGGCGTCGGGCGAATTATCTTGTTATTCGCCATCAACTTTGCTGCCCTGTTGAATCTGAATTTGAAGTTAGGGCTGCTCTCGATTATATCCATGCCGATTGTCTTCGGCTTCTCGATCTTCTTCTTTAAGAAGATCTATGCCGCTTACGAGTCTCACCAGGAGCAAGAAGGAATCTTATCAACTACCTTGCAAGAAAACCTGAGTGGGGTACGGGTGGTCAAGGCTTTTGCCCGGCAATCGTTTGAAATCGACAAGTTTGAAGAAGCCAACCAGGAGCAATATCAACGCGGCCGGCGGCTGGTCAGAAAACATGCCTTCTACTGGCCGATTGTCGAAACCATCTCCGGCGCTCAAATGTTGTTCATTTTTTTCCTGGGAGCCATGATGGTGATCAACGGTGAGATTACTCTGGGTACGTATCTGGCCGTGGCCGGCCTGGTTATCTGGATTATTTGGCCGATGCAAAACCTGGGTCGCCTGATTGTGCAGACCTCTATGAGCCTGGTTTCCTACAGCCGGGTGGCCGAAATCATCAAAGAAAATCGGGAGCAGGTGGACAAAGGGACATTCAAGCCAACCAAGCCCATCCAGGGAGCCATCGAATTCCAGGATGTCTCTTTTGAGTACGACAGCAGCACACCGGTTCTGCATAATATCTCGTTCAAGGTTGAACCGGGGCAAACCATCGCTTTGCTGGGACCCACCGGCTCGGGCAAGAGCAGCTTGGTCAATCTGCTGCCCCGCTTTTACGACTACAGCGGCAGCATCCTGCTGGACGGGGTTGAATTAAGCCACTATGCCAAGCACGAGCTGCGACGGCAGATTGGCATTGTCGAGCAGGAACCCTTTCTGTTCTCACGGACCGTCCGCGAGAACATTGCCTACGGAGTCGATCATGCGGTGACCGATACGGAGATTGAAGCCGCGGCCCGGGCCGCGGCCATCCACGACGTCATTATGACCTTCCCCGATGGGTACGATACCCTGGTGGGTGAAAAAGGCGTCACCCTGTCCGGTGGCCAAAAACAACGTGTGGCCATTGCCCGGACCCTGCTGAAAGATCCGCGCATCCTGATTTTTGATGACGCGGTCTCGGCGGTCGATACCGAAACGGAAGCGCTCATTCACGCCGCCCTGGAACGACTGCAAAAAGGGCGGACGACCTTGATCATCGCCCATCGTATCCAAACCGTGATGCGGGCCGACAAAATCCTGGTGCTCGACCAGGGACGGGTGATTCAGCAAGGCGCACACCAGGAACTGATGGCCCAGGCCGGCATCTACCGCAGAATTTACCGCCTGCAAGCCCAGGTGGAACAGGAAATCACGACTGAGCGAATGGTGAATGGCGAATCTGCGAATGGGCGAATCGAGAAGATAAGTGTCAGTGAATGGGTAAATCAAGGAATGGTGAAGGATGAATAGCGAATGGCGAATCTGCGAATGGCGAAACTACAGAGCAAGTGTCGGCGAAATTCGCCATTCATCATTCGCCATTCGCATAAGGAGACAACGGCGGGGATTGCTTCGCCTGGCTCGCAATGACAAATTTGCCCATTCGCATCAGGAGAGAACTCATGACAGATTACCATTTTGAAGAAGAAGAATTTACGACTCAATTTAACGGTCAAACCATCAAACGCATTGCCCAGCAGGCCTGGCCCTACAGGCGTTGGGTGATGGGCTTTGTGCTGCTGATTGCTCTGGTCTCTTTTCAGGACTCGCTCTTTACCTACATCAGCAAACTGATCATCGATGAGGGCATCATCCCTGGTGACGGGGAGCGGTTGGTGCAACTGATCACCCTGTATGCCAGCCTGATTATCGTGCAGGCCCTGGCCGTGTTCGGCTTTATCTACCTGGCCACCAGCCTGGGCCAGCGTATCCAGTACGACTTGCGCCGCAAGATGTTCAATCACTTACAAACGCTGTCCCTGGCCTACTTCGGTAAAACGCCGGTCGGGTGGATTATGTCCAGGGTCACGTCAGACTCCAGCCGAATCTCCGAGTTGGTTACCTGGGGTTTGATTGACAGCACCTGGGCTATCCTGAACCTGCTGACGGCCCTGGTCTTCATGTTCATTCTCAACTGGCAATTGGCCCTGGTCATGCTGCTGATTATGCCCAACCTGGTGGTCATTGCCTCGCTGTTCAAAAAGAAGATTCTGATCGAGTTTCGCCGGACCAGAAAGCTGAACTCCAAGCTGACCGGCGTTTACAACGAGAACATTACCGGGGTGCGGGTGGTGAAGGCGTTGACCCGGGAGGAAAAGAACCTGGAAGAGTTTGACGGCATGGCCACCAATCTTTACCGGGCTGCCTATCGAGCGGCCTGGTTGTCGGCCTTGTTCTTACCCACGGTGCAAATCGTCGGGGCGACGGCTCTGGGGGCCATCATCTGGTACGGCGGCTGGCAGATTCAGATCGGCGATATGACTATCGGCAGTTTGCAAGCCTTTATCTCGTACCTGACCTTTATGCTCTTTCCCATCAACGAATTGGCCCGGGTGTATGCTGAAATGCAAAATTCCGTGGCCTCGGCCGAACGGGTTTTTTCCCTGATCGATGCCGAGCCGGAAATCGTTGACCAGCCCTATGCCATCGATCCGGGTACCATCCGGGGAGATATTGAGTTTGAGCAGGTGGACTTCTACTACGAAAAGGACAAGCCGGTCCTGACCGACTTCAACCTGTACATCAAACAGGGTGAAACGATGGCCCTGGTCGGACCCACCGGCGGCGGCAAGTCGACCATTGTCAACCTGATCTGTCGTTTTTACGAGCCGAAAGGTGGGGTCATTCGCATTGGCGGGCTGGATTACACCGGCCTGACCCTGCACGCCATTCAATCCAGAATCGGCATGGTCTTGCAGACGCCCCATCTCTTTTCGGGCACGATTCGGGAAAACATCCGCTACGGCCGACTGGAGGCCACGGACGAGGAGGTTGAGGCAGCGGCCAGGCTGGCTCACGCCCACGAATTTATTGTGGCCATGGAAAAAGGTTACGCTGAAGAGGTGGGCGAGGGTGGCAACCTGCTCTCGACGGGCCAGAAGCAACTGGTCAGCCTGGCCCGGGCCGTGCTGGCCGAGCCGGACATCTTCATCATGGACGAGGCCACCAGTTCGGTCGATACCCTGACCGAGGCCCTGATTCAGCAGGGCATGGAAAGCCTGATGCGGGGCCGGACCAGCTTTATCATTGCTCACCGGCTGTCCACCATCAAAAAGGCCGACCGCATTCTGGTCATCGAAAATGGCCGTATCACCGAGATGGGCAGTCACGACGAATTGATCCGGGCTCAGGGGCATTACTACGCCCTCTACACCAAGCAGTTCCGCCGGGAGGCGGAGCCGGAGATCGAGACGATGTGGCAAGTAGCAAAGTAGCAGGTAGCAGGTGGCAGGTGGCAAGGTAGCAGGGTTGCAGGGGGGCAAGGTAGCAAAGTAGCAAAGTAGCAGGTAGCAGGTAGCAGGTAGCAGACGAAGAGTCGCTGCCTGGCTACCTGCTATTTATTTTGCTCATCCGCCGCCGCGTTATGCAGGTAGGGGCAAAGTGAAAGTAAAGCTTTACCTGGCGCGGTGAAAGCATTCGGATCATCATCTATTGACGATATTTGTATGGTTTAGTCAGTGCGACTAAAATAATGATACTCAGTAGATCCAAATTTGAGAAGTACCCAAAGGGCATAGACCAGCATCCTCAGATGTGGCTCCGTTCGGCACTGACGCGAAGCGTGCCTTACTCCGCAAAAATTGGATCTGCTGAGACTGTCTTTGGGAATAACAACGAGTTCTCTTTCAACTAGCAATAAAGGTTAACTAATCATATGGAAAAACTTACTCGCAAGCAGATAGAAGAGCACATCGCCGTAATGGGATACATCAATTTGCAGGCACAAGACCTGCAAGGATTGGACTTAAGCGGGATGTTTCTGGGCCGGGCTAACTTGAGCGGGGCCAACTTGAGGGGGGCAGACCTGAGGCGGGCTGTTCTGATTGATGCCTTTCTCATCGACACCGATCTGAGCCAGGCCAACTTGGCCGAGGCTGACTTAAGTGACGCCGAGTTGAGCGGAACAGCCAATTTGAGTGGGGCAGACTTGCGCAAGATCAAGTTGGAGGGAGCCAATTTGGCCGGGGCTAACCTGAGTGGAGCTAAGTTGAGCGGGGCTGATTTGAGCAAAGCGGAGTTAACCGGAGCCAACCTGAGCCAGGCCAACCTGGCCGGGGTCGATCTGCTGGGAGCGGCTGATCTTAACCGGGCAAAGTTGAACGGAGCTAATCTAAGTCAGGCTAATTTGAAAGATGTAAAACTGCGGGGCGCCGACCTGAGTGGGGCTGATTTAAGCCAAGCCAACCTCGATGGGGCCGATATGCGGGCCGTTACGCTACGAGAGTCTGACCTTAGCGGGGCAACTCTTCGCCAGGCCAACTTGGACCAGGCCGATCTGAGCGAGGCTAACCTGAACGGCACGGATCTGACGAACGCCACGCTTCGCGGGGCCGGATTACACCAGGCCACTTACAATCGCCAGACGAAATGGCCAAAGGGTCTCATCCCCACCCTTACCGGCGCAATTTCTGACGACCAACAACCAACGACCAACGACCAACGAGTGTTATAGACATTCAGATAATGTTTTTGACTCGTAGTGACGACTTTAGTCGTTGTTGCTGCCTGGAACGACTGAAGTCGTTACTACAAACTCAAAATCTTTTTCTGGGCTTCACTGCCGGACAGTTTTGTGGAGAAACCCGGTTTTTCACGTTTGAGCAAACAATTTGTGCTGAAAAGTCGCTTTTGTTTGCCAAGGATGATAAATTTCAAGCGAAAAAACCGGGTTTCTGGGCTTGTTATAAAAGGTGTCCGGTAGCAAACCCAACCTTTACATACGCCCCCCAGGGCAGGAGGATTCTTGATGAGGGCTGGAGAAAATCACGAAATCATAGCGGAGGCACTGGTTGATGCTCTGATAGATGAACCGTTCTACCTGGCTATCACGGTCGATTTGCCTCCCCTATCTCCTGATACCCAAAAAGCGGGCACAGGTACTCAAACGACTGAAGTCGTTACTACAAAAAAAGCGGGCACAGGGCGTCGAGCTAAGCTGGTGAGGTATTTTGAATATTCGATGGAGGAGGGAGAAAGGTTAGGGGCTTTGGTTGTTCCCCAGGCTGATACCTTTGGCGCGGCCGTCTGGTTGTTTCCAAACTCTCCTGAGGTTTTGCAGAAGTCGGAACGAGAGAAGAAAGCCTTTTTAGAGGTATTACTGGGTAAGCGGGGGTTTGAAAATTACAAATCAATCATCGCGTTTATGAGTTCGAAAGCCGAGGAAGCGGTGCCGGAAGATAGTTGGTATCTTTCTATCCTGGGGGTATCGCCAAAGCGACAGGGAAGGGGGCTGGGCGGGGCTCTGATCAGGCCGACTCTGGCAAAAGCGGATAAAATGGGCGTGCCGTGTTATGTTGAAACGTTCAGCCCCAGAAGTGTTGGATTCTATAAAAAGTTTGGCTTTGCTGAAGTGGCCTCTCATGTTGAGCCGATAACGAAGTGTCGTTATTGGATTATGTTGCGTGAGCCGAGGTCTTTCTAAATTTCCAATACCCATAAAGCGGGCACAGGTACTCAAACGACTGAAGTCGTTACTAC
>DAOUMU010000336.1:0-2553 GCA_034409055.1 Anaerolineae bacterium | reverse complement strand
CCAGGCATACTCATTTGGGCAACCACGTTTCCTTCAATATCTCGGATAGGAACAGCAACAGCCCGGATGCCCTCCTCGAATTCCTCTTCATCGAGACCGTACCCTCGCTGCCGGATAACTTCCAACTCCTCTCGAAGCCGGGCAGGCGAGGTAATGGTGTTCTCCGTATATGCCACCAGGGGAGCGTTCAATACAGGCTCCACAACCGCTGGCGGGAGAAAGGCCAAAAACACCTTGCCGCCGGCCGTGCAGTGGGCCGGCAAGTGGCGGCCAACTCTGGCCGCAATGGTCAGCGTATGCTTACTGTGCACTATCTCGACATACAGCACCCGACCGCGGTCAAAGACGCCGAGCGTGCAATTTTCCTGAAAGCGGTCTACCAGTTGCTGCATATACGGGAGCGCTTGCTGGCGGAAGTCAAGACGGTGCAACACGTTCAGACCCAGCCCGGCTATCCGCAATCCCAGACGATATTTCTCTCCATTAGCCGTCCGTTCTATGAAACCGCAGTTGAGCAGGGTAGTGACGATGCGATGCGTCGTTGCTTTATGTAAACCTGTCGCCCGCACAATCTCAGACAAGGTTCGTTCGGGATGCTCATCATCGAGGGCTGACAGAATTTGCACCGCCCGTTCAACAGCACGCACGTTGTAGTCACTGAGTTTTCTATCACTCATGAACCAACCCTTATATTCGCTCGATCATCTTGCATCTTGGACTATTCTTGCTGGCTCAGTTTAATGTCGTAGCGCAGAAACTGCAAATCCACCTTACCCGCACTTCCCATTCCCCGCAGGGTGCAAAAACCCGTAGAGTGCAAAAACCTCGTCCGAGTAGATACGGGGAAAAGGCTGAGTTGATCGGAGCTTCCTGAACAAGGAAGTGCGTCCCAGATTTTAGGAAACTGGGACAAACCAGGGGGGATTCGGGGGGATACCCTCCACGCCCCCCGTGCTTTCCCAAATTTTGGGACGCATCCCTTTGACGTAACAATTTTGTAGTTGAGGGGAGGTCAAATAAAATTAAGCTCTACGTGGATTTGAGGGGTAGAAAGCCCCCCCGGCCCCCCAAAGGGGGGTGAATACGGTAAAATTCCCCCCTTGAGCGAAGCGGACCCTGTGGGCTGGGGGGTTAGGGGGGCCGTTACTCCTCGAATCCGCGTTGAACCTAAAATTATTCCTGGTGATTTTGGTATATTCCTCTGACCGCCTCTTCCGGTATGCCCAAATCCACACATAAATAAAAGAGGGCCAGTCGAAATTCCCCGTTTAATGCTTTTATGATTTCCCATAATCGCAACAAACTTGGGGATCGTTCTCCGTTTTCTATGGCTGTAATGAGGGATTGGCTACGGTCTACCTGGGCAGCAAGTTGGCGCGTTGAATACCCCTTCTTCTCTCTTAAGCTCCGCAGATAATTACCAAGTTGCTGGGTCACGAATAGCTCCCTTACATACAGCGACAAAAACTACATAAAAGTATAACACACCGTTCACAAACGGCAAACACTTAGGGGTTGACAAATTTGCAATAAGCGTGTACATTGACCACATATTGTGGTCAATTCCGGGGATGAATGATGGGCAAACTTGTTGGTAAATATTTGCAGGAACTGAGAGAAGCACAGGGAGTTGGTATCCGTGAACTTGGCGCTCAAATTGGCCTTAGTCCAGCTCATCTCTCGATGGTGGAAAAAGGACAACGTGAAGTGTCCATTACCGTTCTTTTTCCCATTGTCCAGGCGCTAAACGGAGAGTTTGTGACCGCCCTGCGGCTACTGGTATTGGATGCGGGGATACCAGAAGAAGCTATTACTCAAGATATTGTAGAGCATAAATAATGTTGGATTCTGGAAAAGTGGCCACTGCGCTTAAGAAAAAGCAGAAGCTATTTCAGGACGCGAATCGCCAATTGCAAACTGATTTAGCTGCTCTGCACAAAGCTTTGGCGACATGGGCTAACCGACCGGCTTCTGAGATTGAGACGATACTGAGTAATGTGCCCTGGCCTGGGGCCTTGCCAACGTCTGAACAGGATACGCAACCACTCATCATGCCGTTTACTCAACAGTGGGAAAATCATCGTCAAGCAAGGGGCTGGGCCTTGAAGACACTTGAAGGTGTAACCACTTTTGCCGTAGACGGCTCACAAATTCTACCTACGAATGACCTTTCTATTCCGGTCAGCCTCGTTCAAATCGGCTGGTTTAAGAATCGCCACGTTAAAGACGATTGCGGTGACTTTGAGAAAGATATTGCCGTTGAGGTGTTGACATCCGGTGAACTATTTAGTGTATGGGGTAGCCTGGCCGATAACGAGGTTAATTGGCGACGTTTCCAGGGAGAAGCGACTCAATTAGAGCGCTTTATGAAGGCCCACGCTGGTCGTTCAAAGTATGCTGTGGCATTTTTCGATGGTTCACTCATTCTGAAATTACGGTATAAGGATTATGTAAAGGTATCAGGTTGGACTAGCTCTGGATGGAGGGTCACACCCATAACGGCGTAGAACCTTCTCAGGAGGGTCAAGATGAGGCGGTGTGCGACGAAAGGTA
>DAOUMU010000335.1:0-12634 GCA_034409055.1 Anaerolineae bacterium | reverse complement strand
GAGGGCTTAAGCTCCTGAAATCAAGGGGTGTCCCACAAATTCAGGGGGTCAAGCCCCTGAAATCAGGGGGTAACTTTACTGTGGTCAAGCACAATGCTAGGTCCCGTGATAGTTAGACAGTCAGGGTCCATAGCTCCTATATATAGGGGTATGGTTCAGTTCTCACCTTATGTTATGTCCGTCTCTCATCAGGAGGGATATATAATGAGGTATTCACCTAAATCGTTTTTGAGAAAAATAGAGCGTAAATCAAGAGAAAACCAGTATAGGTCGTCTCGCCGGCAGATAATTAAGAACTACCTTGAATTGCATCCGACTCGAAAATTGCAACTCGGATGCGGACCCCATATTTTTGAAGGCTGGTTAAATACGGATATCAAACCAACTAAAGATGAAGTGATATTTCTTGATGTTACAGAAGAGTTTCCCTTTGATGATTGCACTTTTGATTACATATTTTCTGAGCATTTAATTGAACATATAGAATATCAAGCAGGTGTAGATATGCTTGGTGAATGTTCTCGGATTCTCAGATCAGGAGGTAGATTGCGTATTGCTACACCTTCTCTTAGCTTCCTGATTGAGCTTTACAATCCAAAGAAGAGTAAATTGCAGGAGCAATACATTTCCTGGGTAGTAGATACTTTTTTGCCGAATATTGGAATTTATCAAGATGTTTTCGTTATCAATAACTTTTTCCGAGGATTTGGTCATAAATTTATTTATGATTTTAAGTCATTGAAAGGTGCAATGAATAAAGTTGGGTTTATTAATATTGAACGTTACAACGTAGGAGAAAGTGATGACGAGAACTTGCAGAATCTGGAGTCTCATGGTCATGCCCAGCATATAACCCAAGAATTCAACAAATTAGAGACATTTGTTGTTGAAGGTAGGAAACCAGTTGCCGAGATTGAAAAAAGATAGGCACGCAATCAAGAGGTACAGTCTTTGGCCTCCACGTCAACTCCTGGGAGCCGTGGCCCGACGGCTCACCGGCACGATTACCCGCGTTTCAACCCAAGAAGCCGTGGTTGCCCTCACCTTCGACGACGGACCCCATCCCGAATTCACCCCTCGTCTACTGGACATCCTGGCGAAACATCAAGCCCAGGCCACCTTTTTCATGATCGGCCAGGTGGCCCAGCAGTATCCAAAGATTGTGCGCCAGGTGGCCCAAGCCGGCCACGCCATTGGCAATCATACCTGGGACCATCCCTCGTTACCACTCATCAGCCGGCGTGAGCGGTGGAGGCAGATTCGGGCCTGTGCCCGGGCCATCGCTCCGTACGGGCAACGGTTGTTGCGACCGCCGTATGGTCATGAAAGTATGGCCTCACGTCTGGATGCCCTGTGGCTGGGCTACCGGGCGGTGACCTGGAACGTGCTCGCCTATGACTGGCTGGATCACGACGCCCGGTGGATGGCCGACCACTTAATGAAGCGCATCAAACCCGGTAGCATCGTTCTCCTCCACGATGCCCTCTATCACACCCTCGAGCCAGAATATACCGACCGGGAGCCTATGCTGGAGACGGTCGACAGACTCCTGACCCAGCTTGGTCCCCGTTTCCGTTTCGTCACCGTGCCGGAGTTGCTGCGACACGGCCACCCACACCGGCGGATCTATCACGGGAAACCCGACTTGGCATGGTTGAACAAGCTCCAGGGACAGGAGGAGGAGGCCCGACGCTATGCTCATAGCAGTGAACCCAGGTGATTGGAGACAGTGTTCTGATCCAGGTAGAATAGCCGGCAGGTGATTATATTTATGAACCAGAGCATTAGCTCAACCCAATCCGCAACAAAGGCTGATCTGGTTTCTCCCCGTCAATCTACCTCAAAAACGACGTGGCGGGATCGATTGGGACGTAAGTGGATCCAGGTGATGTTACGGCTTTCAACGGTTTCACCGGTGTTTATACGCCTGGCCGAACTGGCGATGGGGCCTTACAAGGATAAACGAAAATGGCTCCGTTATCTGGGGGATCGTCCTTATATCTCCGCCAAAGCCGAGATCAGTTGCCCCTGCCTGGAAATGGGGCCTAAATGTTTCATTGACGATTACGTCACTATCTATGCCCACCCCCAGGCCAGGGGTGGCGTTTATCTGGCTGAAAACGTGCATATCTACCGCTGGTCTATGGTGGAACTGGGAGAGGGTGAAGGCTGCCTGCGCGTTGGTTCTAATACTTATATCCAGGCTGGCTGTATCTTCAATCCTTTTGTGGCCAACATCATCATTGGGGCCAACTGTATGATTGCTCACCGTTGTGCTTTTATGCCTTATCGGCACGATTTTACCGGGTCTGACCGTCCTATGCGCGAGCAACCCTTAACCAGCCGGGGTGACATTATTATTGAAGATGATGTCTGGCTGGGGGTGAATGTCTCGGTGATGGACGGGGTGACCATTGGCCGGGGGGCCATTGTTGGGGCCGGGGCAGTGGTCACCAAGGATATTCCTCCCTACGCCATTGCCGGTGGGGTGCCGGCCCAGGTGATTCGTTACCGGGAAACCGGAGAATCTCCCTTGGCCGTATCTGATCAATCCGTACTTGAGGAACCGACCTCGTCAAGAAAAAGGCGTTAGAAAAGACGATCCAAGTTAAGCAGCCCATAGCAGCATCGTTTGAGGACTTTGATCTTGTTATTGAGTTCTTCAACAAAGCCCCGGTCTTTAAGCAATAGTTCGGACAGTTTCTTATGGAGGCTTTGCTATGCGTGTAAGACAGGTCCTTTTAACTTATTTCAATCGTCGATTTTATAGCGGATTTACAAAAGCTCTTGATGATGAGTGGCTGAAGTACCGGTGGAAGTTGTTCAATACATTCACGGGTCCCAGTATTTGTGCACAAACGTGCATCGACTTTGATTGGGTCATTCTGTATCACGATAACAGTCCCAAGTGGCTTAAAGAGTGTGCCGAAAGTCTTGAAATGCCGTGTCGCATGCGTCCTTCATTCAACTCAATTGACCCGGCTGGCGGTAAAATTGATCCCGGACTTGATGATTTGAAGGATTCATCCTTTGATGTCGTCTTAACCACGAGAATCGACTCGGATGATGCGTTGCACCGCTGCGCCATGGCAAAAATCCGAGAGAGCTTCGAGGGAAATCCAGATGCATATGATATCTTGAATTTTGAAGTTGGATTTCAATACGATTGTTTGAGTCAACGTTTAGCGATGGTTAAGTTAGCTTCGCCACCCTTTGATACAAAAATCAATCGATCTCCAGTGGTGAATCCCCTTGATGTAGGAGGTGTTCATTCCGAGCTTCCTGAGAAGTACCGATATCGTGACATCAGTCAAGGACATCCGATGTTTCTTCAGGTAGTTCATGGAGACAATATTATTAACCGAATGAGTTCCAGGGCTATTTATCTTTCCAGATCCCTTTCTCAGTATATCTTAAAAGAAGCATTCAACATAGATGATCCTATTCGAGAAATGCCTTTGCGTGTCCGCTTGAGTGATATGGAGCGTCTTACACGGCAGATGCGGCGAACTATTGTTGCCTCTGTTAAGGAGTCTATCAAACATGGGTTGTAATTATTCACCTTGTTCATTTACAAAGAATTTGGTAGCTGGCTGACCGATGTGATTTTGAAGGACAGCCAAAATATCTTGATGACGCTTGTGAGCCTGTCAGCGCCAAATGACATTGAAAAAATGCCAAAGTCCAGGTAAAGTGTATAGGCATATTTTTTCTGCAAAAGGTGTAGTGGTTAAACACATGTTGAGGAACGGAGATCTTACTGAGATTTTTACTTTGATAATGAGGTGTCAATAATGAAACGTGCTTATCAGTTAGCTATCGTTTGGCTTAACCTGGTGTTGATTCTAAGTCTGCCGGCGATTGTGCATGCCTCGGGGCCGGACGAGGCCTCGGGGCAGGCGGATGGCCGGCGGGTGGCCCTGTCCTCTAACCGGATACAGTGCGTGGCCGTGGATGCCGGGGCGTTGGGTCAGGTTTCGACCACGGTGCACCTGGCCTGGGTAGGCCAGATCGAGGAGGCTTTTTTGGTGCTGGCGGCGGCCGGTTCAGAGGGGGGACACAGCATCTATGTCAACGGCCAGTTTGTGGGCCAGGCCCCGGTCCGGCCCGGGGGCCAACCCTGCCGGCCCGAATCGCCGACGATGACGGATACCCCGCTTGACATTGATCTGATCTCGATCCCGGTCGAGGTGCTGAGCCAGGGTGAGAACACCATCACCCTGACCAACGATGCCAACATCGACGACGACTGGACGGCGGCCAATCTCTACCTGGAAATTCACGGGGTGCTCAGCAGCCCGCCGGTGGTTCAACCGGAGAGCCCTGCGCCAGCCCTGGATAGTACCATAGAAATAGCCGGTGTTATTACAGACAGCGTTATGTTGACCAGTTCGTACGATGGTATTCAACAGAAAATGTGGTATCAGATCCCCGACGGCTACGACGGCAGTTCCCGGCCCCTGCTGGTCGGCGCGCACTGGTACTATGCCACCGGAGAGGAGATGCGCGACCTGCTGGATGACAAAGCCAACGAGCGAGGCTGGCTGTTAGCAGCACCCGATATGCACGGCCGTTACTATACCACGCACGGCTATCACGCTCTGGCCTGGCCCGGGGCGCAACGGGATATTATCGACACCATAGAGTATATGAAGACCAATTACAGCGTTGACAGCTCGCGGATCTACATCACCGGGGCTTCGATGGGCGGACAGATCACTTCGGTCATGGCCGCTAAATATCCCGATATCTTCGCCTCGGCCACGGAGTGGAAAGGATTTACCGATTTAACAGATTGGTACGGTGACCTGGTAGCCCGGGGCGACCAGAGTTGGCGCCTGACTCAGATCCGGAATGAGACGGGGGGCACGCCGGCCCAGGTTCCCTTTGAGTATCAACGCCGCTCGGCCATGGCTATGTATCCGAATATCCGGCTGCTCCCGTTCAAAATCTGGCACTGTACGCTCGACGCTTTGGTGCCCTACTATCATGGACCCGACCTGGCCAACGCCATCAACTCGTTGAATCCCCCCCTCACAGTAGAGGTAGTGGCGATGACCACCGTCGAGCAGTGCCCTTCTGCACCTTTGTACCATAATTATAGTCCTAACTTGGACGACGTATTGAACTTTATGGCCGGGTTTACTTTGAACTCCGAGCCTCCCCTGTCCGTGACGATTCGTACCGACGAGTCGAAACCTTATTACTGGCTGAACTTTGCCCTAAGCGGGGGCGACCATTGGTCGGAGGTGGAGGCTGCTTACGATAAGAATAATAACACTGTTACCGCCACCATTTCTGATACCAACCAGTTGACTTTGGGCTTCAACCTGGGCTCCACCCCCATTGCCGGTAGCGCCGGTCTGCCCCAACCCGGTATGGGCCTGCCGGCGACCACTTATTTGGTCAACGGCGGGGGGAATTACAAGCTGGAGAATTATACGTCGGCCTATCTGACCACCACCCTCAATTCGGGCACCCCCTTCAATTTGACCATTTCGGCCATTGGCATAGAGGTTGCGGCCAATCCCCAGTTTATTTCGGGCGGACAGGCGGCCACGGCCACCATCACGGCCACGGTCAAAGACCAGTTGAACAACCCGGCGCCTGACGGCACGACGGTGCAGTTCGCCAGCACAGAAGGCACCTTTCCCGGCGGCAACACGGCCACCACTACCGCCGGTCAGGCCACGGTCACCTTGAGCTTGGGCCCGGCGGCGGACCTGGCCCAGGTTCAGGCCAGCGTGAACAGCGTGACCGGTATGACCTCGGTTGACATGATTTATCCGGGTATCGCCGTCTCGCTCCAACCCAGCCAGGCAACCATCTACGACGGACAGATGGTGACCTACGCTTACCACATTACCAACACGGGCGATATCATCCTGACCAATATCAGCCTGGTGGACGACAACGGCACGCCGGGTGACAACGGCGATGATATTGCCGTTTGCCAGGTGACCAGCCTGGCCGCCAAACAAACGACCACGTGTAACCGGAACCTGACTCTTGCCCAGAGTATCACCAACACGGTCACCGTGACCGGGCAAGATCCCCTGGGCAAGCAGGTGACCAACAGCGACTCGGCCACGGTGGTGATAGTGGAGGGTAAACATTCTTATCTACCTATCGTTATAAAAAATAATTGAGCAACTACTTTGACGCAAACTTTATTAGCCCTGAGTTGAGGCTCAGGGCTTCTTATTTTCTAACCATTTTCTAACGCTTTTCCTGGGGCTTTTTAACCTTTACGTGATATACCTGATTTGTGTTTTGGGAATCTGGCAGGTACATTTCATTAGACAACTATTTATTACATCTATTATGATTGGAGTATATTAGAAAAATGAGTGTTACAAACACTACCACAAAAAATTCGACCCTGATTGCCCCCTATGGCGGTAAGCTGGTGGACCTGTTGGTTCCACCTGAGGAGGTGGAGAAGCTAAAAGCCCAGGCCAGTCACCTGCCCTCGCTGCAATTGTCCGCCCGTTCGGTGTGTGACCTGGAACTGCTGGCTGTCGGCGCCTTTTCACCGCTGGATCGATTTATGGGCCAGGCGGACCAGCAGCGGGTACTGGACGAAATGCGTTTGACCAGTGGCCACCTTTTTCCTCTCCCGATCACCCTCCCCGTGGAACCCGATCCGGCCATCGGTCTGGATCAGGAAATCGCCTTGCGCAACGCCAAAAATGAACTACTGGCGGTGATGACCGTTGAGGAGATTTATGAATGGGACCTGAACGAAGTGGCCCAGAAGGCTTTCGGCACCCAGGAACTGCGCCATCCCCTGGTAGCCGAGATGCATCGCTGGGGGTCGCTCAATATCTCTGGCCGCTTGCGGGTCCTCCAGTTGCCCCGTCATTACGACTTTAAAGAGCTGCGTTTGACCCCGGCCCAGACTCGGGCCAAACTGGCTACATCCGGTTACCAGAATGTGGTGGCCTTCCAGACTCGCAACCCCCTGCATCGCGTGCATGAGGAGCTGACCAAGCGGGCCACTGAAGAGGTGGACGGGGTGTTGTTATTGCACCCGGTGGTGGGCATGACCAAGCCGGGGGACGTGGACCACTACACCCGCGTGCGCACCTACAAGGCCCTGGCCGAGGGGTATTACGATCCTGATCGGATCCTGTTGTCGCTGTTGCCGCTGGCCATGCGGATGGCCGGGCCGCGTGAGGCCCTGTGGCACGCTCTCATCCGCCGCAACTACGGGGCCAACCATCTGATCGTGGGCCGGGATCATGCTGGCCCGGGCGTGGACTCGACGGGCAAACCTTTTTACGGCCCCTATGATGCCCAGGAGTTGGTCCAAGGCCACAGCGAGGAACTGGGGGTGAAAATGGTGCCCTTCCGGGCGTTGGTCTACTTGCCTGATGAGCAGCGGTACGAAGAGATTTCCAAGGTGTCAGATCAGGCGCGGACGGCCTCTATCTCCGGTACGCAGGTGCGTGAGGAATATCTGAACAACGGCAAGAAGTTGCCGGACTGGTTCACCCGACCGGAAGTGGCCGAGATTCTGGCTGAAACCTATCCGCCCCGGCACCGGCAGGGGGTTTGCATCTGGTTTACCGGGCTGAGTGGATCCGGTAAATCGACGACGGCCGAGGTGTTGACTGCCTTGCTGTTGGAGTATGGACGACAGGTAACCGTGTTGGATGGAGACGTGGTACGCACCCACCTGTCCAAAGGACTGGGCTTTAGTAAAGAAGATCGAGACACCAATATCCGCCGCATTGGGTTTGTGGCCGGGGAACTCGTCCGTCACGGTGGGACGGTCGTTTGTGCGGCGGTCAGCCCCTACCGGGCCACCCGCAACGATGTCCGGAATATGGTGGGCCAGGACCAGTTTGTCGAGGTGTTTGTGGACACGCCGTTAGAAGTATGTGAAGCGCGGGACGTGAAGGGAATGTACGCCAAGGCCCGACGTGGCGAGATCAAGGGCTTTACCGGTGTTGATGATCCTTATGAGTCACCGCAGTATCCCGAAATTACGCTCGACACGGTGAACCACACGCCGGAAGAGAATGCTCGCCGCATCATAGAATATCTGATCGAGCAAGGCTTTGTGCGAGTCTATACCAATGGACACGTCCCAGGAAAGAATGGCAGAGACGGTTAATCGTCCCTGATTTGATTTTTTCAAGAGGCCCGATACAATTTCAGAGTACTCTTAACATCAACCAGGCCTCCCGCAGGCTGTGGGCAAAGTGAAACGGTCTGATAAGAACCGATCCTACTTGCCCCTAGCCTCCGGGAGGCTAAAATATTATTAAGGGTGTGGTATCTTCTCAAACAGTAGGGGTGAGGCAACTCGGATTGAGGGTCTCGGAGCAAACAATCTACTCTCCGAATTGCCTCGCCCCTATCCCACCCGATTATTGAGATGATACAGGGTGTGTTTCAAATTGTAGAACAAACTGCTTGTTCCAGGGGCAAGTTAGCAACTTGCCCTACAACCGAGATGGCATGCTCCCATATTTATGTATGATGAGACACGAACACAAATGACAGGATTGAGCCAGGGAACCGTTTTTAGCCTCATTTTCCAGAAGGGGATCTTGCTTCTCTTTCTGGGAAGCTTGATGCTGGCCGGATACGCTCGTTACATTGAGCCCAATCATGTCCAGGTTGAACGGGTGACAATTCCCATTGAGCACTTACCGCCAGGGTTGGCAGGGCTGACGATTGTGCAGTTGTCTGACCTTGACCTGAAGCAGGCCGGATCGCGTGAGAAAAAAGTGGTGCGCCTGGTGAATGAGTTGGCCCCCGACTTGATCGTGATTACCGGAGACCTGGTCCAGAATGTGGATATTCAAGGGGCGACAGAAGATATCGGGGAATTTGTCGATCAACTTGAGGCCAGATACGGTATCTGGGTGGTCAGAGGTGATGACGATTTTATCAAATACATCGAGCGGAGCAATCTACTTCTGGAGGAGTTGCAGGCAAGCAAGGCGCATATCCTGGTCAACCAAACCGTAGAACCGGTGGCCGAGGGGGCCGGGCTGTATCTGATCGGCGTGGATTATATGGGCTTTCCGGTAGGCGAAAGAGCAAATTTTGCTACCCTGGCTGAGGGTTCAAACATAACTATGGCTACCGGATTCGCCCGGAACAATTCGTACGCCCACTACACCGGAAACCTGGCTTTACAATGGCAAAACTACGAGTTTAGCGGGCGTATGAAATACACAGATGGTGGCCTGGGCGTCACTTTCTACTCCCGTTTTCCCACCGGCTTTGATAAGTTTTACCGGCTACGTCAGCATGCCGGTCGGTCAGAATTCCACCTGGCTCCCCACGCTACCAAGATCAGTGGCGAGCAGCTCAGTACAGGCATCACATCTCGCCCCCATGTCTGGTACCAGTTCCGTATCCAGGTAGAGACCGGGCTGAGTCGAACGGTCATGCGGGCTAAAGTCTGGCCGGAGGGAATGGACGAGCCCGGCTCATGGCAGGCTGTGGGGTATGATGACAGCCCCACGCGGATTACCAGCGGCACGATTGGTCTCTGGACGGGCGGACCGGGTAAAAAATACTTTGATGATCTCGTCGTGAAACCGTTAAATGCTTCTGGGCCGGAAGAGATTTATCTGGCTGAGGATTTTGACGCCTTACCACCCGATTATGATCCGCCTGACTGGCTCGACTTTGGCCACGATATAGAAAACGTGCGAGAGGCTCTAAAAGATGTACCGGCAGAAGCGGTGACCATCATGTTGGTTCATTCACCCGATTTAGTCATGGAGGCCAGCCAATCGGGGGTGGACCTGGTTCTGTCCGGCAGTACGCATGGTGGACAAGTCCGTTTACCTTTCCTGGGGGTGCTTTTTACCGGTACCAACCTGGGACCAAAATACAGTGCTGGCCTATATAATTTCGGGGATACCCGGCTATATATCAACCGGGGCCTTGGTACCAGTATCATACCTATGCGCTTTCTTAGTCCCCCGGAGATTACGCTCATTACCCTTACCGCTGCCAGTGAAACCTCTCTCTCGTCCAAGTAAACTGTTTGAGCGCATTTTCAAATTATACTTACGCAAGTTACTAACTTGTTTTAAGGCAATTTGGCAAATTGCCCTACAACTCGTTGAGCCTCCCATTATTTCTAACTAATTTCTAACATTGTTCTTAAGAATTTTTTACTTCTACGGGCTATACTAAACTAGTTTCTGGTGCAAAACGTAGCCAGGGCATCCTTATGCCCGCCGTAGATGCATGGGGATGCGTCTACTACATTTGCAGCAAGCACTAAACTAGATCCATAATATCAGTAATGGTTGCCGTGTAGGAAGGAAATCATGAGCTCTGAGTCACAACCTCTAGTTAGCGTCGTCACCCCTGTTTACAATACTGAAAAGTATTTGGCCGAGTGTATTGAAAGTGTGCTGGCGCAAACATACCAGAACTGGGAGTATGTCATCGTCAATAATTGCAGCACCGATCGCTCGCTGGAAATTGCCCAACAGTATGCCCGGCAGGATGACCGGATTCGCATTTACAATAATGAACAGTTTTTAAGCCAGATGCAGAACTGGAATCATGCCATGCGCCAAATTTCGCCCGAGAGTAAATATTGTAAAGTGGTGCATGCGGATGACTGGCTATTTCCCGAATGTATCGCCCGCATGGTCGAGGTGGCTGAAGCCAATCCGTCGATTGGGATTGTTAGCGCTTATCGGCTTGACGAAGATCAGGTCAATCTGGATGGGTTACCCTACCCCAGTACATTCATACCGGGTCGAGAAATCGGCCGGTTGTCTTTACTGGGTGGCCCATTCGTCTTTGGCTCACCGACCTCGCTGCTCATCCGTTCTGACCTCATCCGAGCGCGTGCAACATTTTATAACGAGCATAACATCCACGCCGATGAGGAAGTATGTTACGATATTTTACAACAGGCCGATTTTGGCTTTGTGCATCAGGTTCTGACCTATACCCGCCGGCACAACGAAACGACGACCACCTTCATTCGGAGATTGAGGACTTATGCCCTGGGCAGATTGACGGCGCTGAAAAAATATGGTCCCGTCTATCTGAGTCAGGCAGAGTACGAAAAACGTTTGAAACAGGCCATCGAGAGTTACTATAAATTTTTGAGTAAGAATGTTTTTGAGCTGAGAGAGAGGGAGTTCTGGGACTATCACCGGCAAGAACTGGCCAATCTGGAGATTTCGTTCAGCCTGGTTAAGCTCATCAAAGCGACGTTGTTCCAGTTCTTGTACCCGGTAAATACAGTTGGCTTAATCAAACGTGGCTTGCAGCGAAGAAGGGGGCAGGAAGAGCCTCGCGTTATCAAAAAATCGACCATCGTCAGTAGTCCGGGAAGGTAATCGTGCTGGAGAATCAATCCATCGTTTGTTTTGGCTCTGATCCTTGGGGAAGTATCTGGCGCAATCGTCACCAGATTATGTCGCGCCTGGCTCGGACCAATCGAGTCCTCTACGTGGAGCCTTACCTCTATCCTGTGAACAAGGCGGTGAAAACGTTACTTAAAGGGCAAAAGCAAGGCGAACGGCTCCAGAACATTGCTGATGACTTATGGATCTACCGGCATCCGCTGTGGGGCGGAACCAGTCGCTGGCCGATTTTAGAACAGTTCGGGTTTCGATTGCGAATTTCAGCCCTGCGCCGGACTCTAGAAAAACTGCAAATGAGTGCGCCAATTGTATGGATTGTCAATCCCCGGCATGGCAATGTGATTGGACAGCTTGGCGAATCGCTGATTTGTTATCACGTGGTCGATAATTATACCGCGGCTCATTGGCACTCAGCCCAGGCTCGCGCAGCCGTGGTCGCAGCGGAACAATTTATGCTTTCTGTGGCTGACTTGGTGGTGGTGACCGCACCGGCCCTTTTGGAGGACAAGCAGCGATACCACAATAACGTTTATTTGGTGAAGAATGCCGTAAATTATACCCAATTTGCGGCGGCTGTACAGAACGCGCAGGAACCTCCAGCGGATATGGCGGCCATTTCCCCACCCATTATTGGCTACGTGGGCGCTATTGAAGACAAATTGGATTATGGCCTTCTTAGCGCCGTGGCTCGGGCCAGGCCCGACTGGTCGTTTGTTATGGTCGGGCCGTTGCCGACCCGACCAACTTCGGCCGCATGGCAGTTCAGGCACAACCATCCCCCTAACGTACATCTGTTGGGCCGGCGCGAGGTGACCGAAGTGCCTCATTATATCCAGGCCTGCCAGGTTTGTGTGCTGCCTTACCGTCAGGACGATTTTACAAAGGGCATTGATTCGTTGAAACTGTACGAGTATTTGGCCTGCGAGAAACCAATTGTAGCTACCGATATTCCCGCCACCCGCGAGTATAGCCACGTCGTTCACATTGCGAAAGATGTGCCTGGTTTTGTGCAGAAAATAGAAACAGCCTTGATTCCTCCTGGCTCTGAGCAACGCGCCCTGATGCGGTCGATTGCTTTGCAAAATACCTGGGATCAACGGGTGGACCAGATCTCCTCTCTCATTCAGGCTACATTAGATCCCTGAAATTACGGTATAAGGATTATGTAAAGGTATCAGGTTGGACTAGCTCTGGATGGAGGGTCACACCCATAACGGCGTAGAACCTTCTCAGGAGGGTCAAGATGAGGCGGTGTGCGACGAAAGGTA
>DAOUMU010000334.1:0-4213 GCA_034409055.1 Anaerolineae bacterium | reverse complement strand
CCGCTTCTGCCCTTTGAGAACCAGTCGCCAAGCAGGGGATGATGCTATTAGCCGAACCATCTCGGCAGTTGGACTTGATGAGGCTTACCAGATTAGTCTCATCTCACCAACATCAATCTACAGTTGTCAAAGAGCAGTGGTCAGTTGCCCTTTGCCGCCCATCCCCCGATCTCGAAAGGTCGGTTTCGGGCGAACGGGTCGCACCAAATCGCTCAAGGCGACTGCCTACCGCTGCGGTTTTTGAAACTATCTGCGGACGTTGATCATCGTTTCGGCCATTGGTCTTGGTTTGCTCCCGCTGGACACCTGCACTTGTGCGCAGGTGCAAGTGTTGCCAAATCCAGCGGTTATAGCTTGGATTCGGCAATCCAAGCCGAGCAGGGTAGCCCAAACGATGATCGTAGCCCTATCTGCGCCAGCGGTGTCGGTTTTGGTTTGTAGGTCACTTTGCTGGCCCGGCAGCGCCTTAGCTCAAACGGATGGCTTCCGAAGCGCCGCAACCCTGTGTAGAGAGCGTGAGCTTGTCCAGGGCAATGGCACGGCGGTGGTTTCGTTCACGACAATTATGATCATGCTGATATATGTTTTCAAACATTAGCAGACTGTATACCTGGAGGCAATATGAATAAGAAACTCCTAAAACGCTTCATCCTCGGAGCGGTAGTGCTTACGGTGGTAATACCCGGAGGTCTCGTCTATAGGCAATACCGGGCAGATATGCCTCTGGCCTACCAGCGGGTCTCGAGCGGTGGTAAGATGATTGAGACGGCCTGCGGACCGATCCAGTATACTGAGTTTGGCGATGGTGCCCCAATGCTGATCGTGCATGGAGCCGGCGGTGGGTACGACCAGGGTGAATACTTTGCGAAATTAATTGGCGGGAATTATCGCTGGATTGCTCCATCTCGTTTTGGGTTCCTGGGTACTCCCGTACCAGACGATGCCAATTCATCGCTACAAGCCGATGCATATGCCTGCCTGCTGGATTCATTGGGAATTGATCGTGTTGGTGTGGTTGGCGTTTCAATGGGCGGCCCCTCCTCCTTGTTATTTGCTCTACAGTATCCGCAACGAACCAAATCCTTGGTAATGATCAGTGCTGCCAGCCACGCCATACCCCCCCGACCTGCCATCCTCGCCACCGTTTTCAAGGTCTTTCTTAATGATTTTGTTTACTGGTCGATGGTGAAATTGAGTCCTTCAGGACTTCTGGTTGCGCTGGGAGTTCCAATGGAAGTTCAGAAGCAACTCTCACCCGAAGAAGTGGCCCAATTAAATGCCTTTTTAGAATCTATAATACCAATGGGTGCCCGCCGGAATGGACAGCTTCTTGAGCAGCAGATGTCAGAATATGATGCGGAGCAGATCCGTCAAATCCAGGCGCCGACTCTCGTAATGCATGCTCCTGACGATACGCTGATCTCCATCGAGCAAGGAGAGTTTACCGCCAAGAATATCCCAGGGGCGCAGTTCATCACTATGGAAAAAGGCGGTCATCTCGCCTTGATGTTTAACATGAACGCCGGGGCGAGAGAGAAGCTTCGGGAATTTTTAGAACAGTACAACAGTCGATAAGGAGGTGTTTCATGTGGTTAAACGCCGGCCTGATTGAGGAGACAAAATATGACCGAGAAACTTGGTCGGTACGAAATCCTGGAGGAGATTGGACAGGGTGGCTTTGCCATTGTCTACCGCGCTCACGACAAGCAACTGGATAGGCCGGTGGCCTTGAAAGAACTGAAACCAATGCTGCTGGTCGATCCGAGCGCGGTCAAGGACTTCCGCCAGGAAGCCAGGAATATTGCCCGTCTGGATCATCCTAATGTTGTCACCATCTACGATGTGTATGAGGCAGAGCAGCGACAGTTCATCGTGATGCAATTGGTGGATGGTTCAAGCCTGGCAGAACTGATTGCTACGCAGGGACATCTGTCGTGGTCAGAAGCAGTAGAGATCATCACTGCGCTGGCCGCAGGGCTGGATTATGCCCACACGCGAGGCATCCTGCACCGAGACCTGAAACCGGCCAATATTCTATTAGACTCAAACCACGGGCCAATGTTGAGCGACTTTGGCCTGGCGAAATTGATCGGCGAGGCCGGCACCAGTGTCACCGCAGGCGGGGGCGTGGTGGGAACGCCCCACTATATTGCCCCGGAAGTGTGGGAAGGCCAGGGCACCACCTGCCAGTCCGACATCTATGCGCTGGGATGCATCCTATACGAGATGCTCGTTGGAGAGAAGCTCTTTTCGGGTGAGACGCCACCAGCAGCAATGATGGCTCACTTCAGAGCGTTAACCTTACCCAAGACCTGGCCTGAAGGCGTGCCGCCGGGTGTGGCGGGCGTGCTAGCCACCGCTCTGGCCAAAAAACCCGGCGACAGGTATGCCACGGCCGGTGAAATGGCCCAAGCGTTAGCCGCACTGACCACGTTGGTCAAGAGCGAGTTGACCACGCCCCAACTTGAGCCTGCCCGGTCAGGAACAAGGCCGGTATCTCCGCCAATTTTGACCACCAAACTCTATATTCCCCCTCCCCGCCCCGAACTCATCCCTCGCCCACGCCTGATTGAACGACTTAACGATGGCCTACGGCGCAAACTTACGCTCATTTCCGCCCCGGCGGGGTTTGGCAAAACAACGCTGGTCAGCGAATGGATTCACCATTTACGATTTACGAATGACGATTTACGATTGTACCCCCCGAGAGAAGACCAAATCGTAAATCCAAAATCCAAAATCGTAAATCGAGTGGCCTGGCTGTCACTGGACGAAGGGGATAACGACCCCACCCGCTTTCTGGCTTACCTCGTCGCTGCTTTGCAGACGATTGTGGCGAATATTGGGGAAGAGGTGTTGGGTGTGCTCCACGCTACGCAGCCTCAGTCACCGCCAGCCGAATCGATTCTGACGGCCCTGCTCAATGAAATCACCACCATCCCGGACAATTTTACCCTCGTCCTTGACGACTACCACGTTATTGATGCCAAACCGGTTGACAATGCCCTCACCTTTCTGCTCGAGCACCTGCCACCAAAGATGCACCTGGTCATCGCCACCCGTGAGGATCCACAGCTACCCCTGGCCCGGTTACGCGTCCGGGGCCAATTGACCGAACTGCGCGTCGCAGACTTGCGTTTTACCCCCTCCGAAGCCGCCGCATTTCTCAACCAGGTGATGGGCCTAAACCTCTCGGCAGAAGACATCGCCGCCCTGGAAACCCGCACCGAAGGCTGGATTGCCGGCCTGCAATTAGCCGCCCTTGCCCTACAAGGCCTTGCCCTACAAGGCCTTGCCCTGCAAGGGACAATTTCAATGCAGGGACATAAAGACGTCACCAGCTTCATCAAATCTTTCACCGGCAGCCACCATTTCGTGATGGACTATCTGGTTGAAGAAGTCCTGCAACAGCAGTCCGAAAGCGTTCAGACTTTCTTGCTGCGCACATCTATCCTCGACCGCCTGTGCGGCCCCCTGTGTGATGCGGTGTTGGGAAAGGATGAAGGCGGAAGGCTGAAGGATGAAGAAAATAGCTCATCCTTCAGCCTTCATCCCTCATCCTTCATCCTTGAATATCTCGAACGCGCCAACCTGTTCATCGTCCCCCTGGACAACGAGCGACGTTGGTACCGCTATCACCATCTCTTTGCTGATTTGCTGCGGCAGCGACTGCACCAGAGCACCGCCTCGTCTACAGGGGATGAGGGAAGGGGCGTGGCCGAATTACACCTACGTGCCAGCGTATGGTATGAAAACAATGGCCTGGAGATTGAAGCGTTTCACCATGCAACTGCCGCCAATGATGTTGAGCGCGCCGAGCGCCTGATTGAAGGAGAGGGGATGCCCCTGCACTTTCGGGGCGCGGTGGCCCCTGTCCTGAACTGGCTGGAGTCGCTGCCGACGACGGTACTGGATGCCAGGCCCTCGTTGTGGACGACGTATGCCTCGGTGTTACTGGTTTCCGGCCAACAGACCCGCGTCGAACCGAAACTGCAAGCTGCCGAAGCAGCCCTGGAAGGGGCCGAGGCGAACGACAAAACGCGAGACCTTATAGGACGCATTGCCGCCACACGAGCCACGATGGCCGCCAATCAGTACCAGGTAGAAACCATCATTGCCCAGTCGCGCCGCGCCCTGGAGTATCTGCACCCCGACAACCTGTCTTTCCGCACTTTCACTATCTGGAAGCTGGGGTATGCCTACCATCTCCAGG
>DAOUMU010000333.1:0-2802 GCA_034409055.1 Anaerolineae bacterium | reverse complement strand
ATCCTGGCGCATCGCCATCGTACAACGTGAACTCTCGCGATGACCCGGCATGTGCCTCGACCAAGCGTATGTTTCGCGTACTCATCATCCCGCCCGACTGGGCGTGTCCCATAAAAGGTGCGGCTCCAGCAAACTCTATAGTAACAACAAAAGACTGGCTTATTGCCATATTTCACCTCTTGCAGACGCCACCATACCCAAGAAACAACTATCTATAACATAATTGTACTCGACTAAGGGCTATATAATCACTGCCCTTCGTATCACCCCGATACGGGTGAATGGTGGGCAGTAGGCCCATAATACCCTTTTACTATCATCATTTTGTTTTAAATGTAAGTTTGAAAGGTAGGGCAGGATTACCCGCTTTATCAGTAAAGTTCTTGAATTGGTCGGTATTAATCCAAATCTCATACTCTTTGTTTGGTTCAAGAGCAACGGGTAGAGTGTTGGTCGTTAACCCTGCATCATAACTAGGATCACCTGTTATTTGAGGAAACTTCGCTTGCTGTTCGTAAGCCCAAGACCAGCTTTTGTCCCTCATCGCTTCACTGAAAGTGACTGAAATTTCAGTTAGATTCGGATCAACATCCTGGCTTCCGTTGGGGGGATTGGTGCTGACCACTGTTGGGGCTTCTGTGTCACGGCCTATACAACTGGACAAGGCCAATATTACAACTAATGCGATTACCCATACATATTTCTGCATTATGCTACCCTCTTTATCATCTAACTTCAAACAGACATTCCTCAATCTAATATGAGTACTACAGTTGTAGATTAACTGAAATAGCCGAATTTCCAATTTTCGACCTAAAACTTGCAGGCAAACGCAACCGATTTCCCAACTACAACGTTAAGTTTTGTCCAGCTAACGCCCTGCGCGTCAGCCGCCGCGCCCTCGCATGAGCATCATGATCGACACCGCCGCCGCGGGGCGCGAGTCGGCAACACGCGCTGGTTAGGTTGCCGCCTTTCTCATTAATCGACAGTGCCTGACACCAACTGCTGCTACCGCAATGGATAGGATGACCCCAAAAAGGTTCCATGAAGGCAAGAACCGGTGGATCAGAAAATACCACAAGGAGGTAAATTCATAGTAAGCGCTCTCTTTAATAAACGCATAAAAGACAAACCAAATAGGCGTAAGAGAAAATGCAAACTGTGCAAGATAAAGAGGATAGTATCTTCGCGACGAAAGAAATGATAATACTAAAAGGAACCAAGCCCCGGAGCATAAACAGAAGAGAAGATATTGTTTCACACCTAGATTGGGCGGGCCTTCTGTAAATATTGCGCCCTCCAGCAGGTATTCATATATCTCTTCAAGCACCTGGACAGATGTCCATACTTCATGAAATAGAAATATCGCCAAACCTATCAACAGGATTTGCAGGAGATATTCAATGCCTCTCTCTAATATGGATAATTTCATCTCAGTATAAACAAAGGCAACCTAACGAATTTAGAGATTGATGTGGCGCGGCTCAAACAAAGAGAGCCGGAGAAAAGTCGAGGGGGAAAAACAACGGGTCGTGGTTGGACTGAGGCGGAGCCGCCACATCATCTTTGCCGAAGGCTAAGCCGGTCGGGCTGCGTAGCGTATTTGGAATTTAAGGCCCATCAGACCGACCCCACCGGCCTGATCGGTCGAGCCCGCCTACCTCAATTCTAACCGAAGCACCGGAAATTTGCCAACTTTTTCGGCCTGGATCTCCCTTTGGGGCCAGCCAAGCGGCTCGAGCAGGACCAGGGTCAGGCTGAAAACAGTCCACTTTCCGGGCAGCGGCAACAAGCCACCCATGACACCGACCTGAAGTAGCCGGAGCCTGAACCAAACGCTGTTGCTGGCTGAGATAACCGATCTTCATCACGGTGGGCGGCCCCAGATCGGCTTGAGTTTGGCCAGCCGACGCATCGGCCGGCCACAGGTCGGGCAGGGCAGGCTGCCTGGCGGGAGCAACGGGCTGGCCTGCGGTTCTGGCTCCCCGGTTGCGGCCGCCTGGGGCCCCTGCTCGATCAGCCACAAGAGCCGCACCCGGTTGAGTCACTCCCGTTTGGCCGGACTGAACAAGCCATAATAGCGGACCTTTTTGAAACCCTTGGGCAGGATGTGCTGCAAAAATCGCCGTATGAACTTCTCGACCGGCAGGGTACAATAGCGTCGCTTGCCCTTATTATCATAGTAGCGAAAGCTGACCTGATCGTTCTCCACCTTCACCAACCGGTTGTTGCTGAGGGCCACCCGGAAAATGTAGGGGGCTAGGTTCTGTTGACATTTGCCTAAAAATGTCATTCCGAGGAGCGTAGCGACGAGGAATCTCCAGCAACGAGAACAAATTCAAGGCGAAATAGGAGATTCTTCGCTCCCTGTGGTCGCTCAGAATGACATAATCCGAAATGTCAACACGCCCCAGGCTCACTTAGGTTCACCGTTCGTTTCCTTGCCACTACTCACTGTAGCGTGGCCTGGCCGGGTGTCTTATAGAATGACTTGACGCCTATCATTCTGTTCGAGGGATGACGCGAATTGTATCATCCCCTCTAGCAAGGTGCGGGTTTCAGCCAGTTTTCCCGCAGATGATGCAGGCATCCCTGGAAACTAGTGTTCAAGCAAGTTTAGCTTTGACCTTATGAGCCAGCCGTGGCGAACTCCTCTTGGTGGTGCAGGTGAGGTGCGTTACTTCTCACATTGGCCCACCTCAAGCCGCTTTAATATGGATGCTCTGTTCAGCCTCCCCTTTCGGTTCGACCTAACCATATTCGACTCGTAAGTTACTTCATTGACACCTACTTACGACC
>DAOUMU010000332.1:0-4533 GCA_034409055.1 Anaerolineae bacterium | reverse complement strand
CCCCTGAATTTGTGGGACACCCCTTGATTTCAGGAGCTTAAGCCCTCAGAATCAAGGAAACAACATCTGGTCAAAGGCAGTGGCGGATGACCCCTCTCTTCTGATGTGATGACAAGACAGTCAGGGGGTCGCCCATCGGGGCAGGCACAAGACCTGCCCCTACATTGGGTCGGATGTCGGGTAGCAAGTTGCTTATTTCCGAATAATGTCTACTCCTGGCTCAATTGGTAGATGAACACAACATGCGGATAAGCCGGATTATCCACGAACCCTTTGACATTGCTCCGGGCCAGGTGAGTATTGGCCAAATCGTAAAAGAAGAGGGAAGCCACATCATCCACCAGGATTTCCTGGGCCTGGATGAACATTTCGGTCGCTTTGTCCCGGTCGCTGCCGGACAGTTCATTGGCCGTGTCGATCAATTGGTCATATTCAGCATTGCGGTAGTAACCGAGGTTGAACAGAATCTCCTCCTCAGAGTGGAACATACTATACAGGAAGGTGTAGGGCGAGATGTAGTCCGGCCACCAGTACATCACAAAGATGTCCTGGGCGTTTTGAGGATCAGACTTGCCCAAATCCCACTGAGCTTCCCAGTTCATACCTTTCACTTCCAGGTTGATGCCCAACTTGGCCAATTCTGCCTTCCACAGTTCGCCCACCTGCTGCTCGTCCAGATCGCCGGTGGCATAGGTAAACAGCAGGTCAAACCCACCCTCGGCATAGCCGGCCTCGGCCAGTAACTCCTTCGCTTTATCCAGGTCGTAAGAGTACTGGAAGAGCTCCTTGCTATGGCCCCACATGCCGGCCGGTACTGGCCCGTAGGCCTGGGTGGCCCGCCCTTGCATCACCCCTTGAATGAATTGATCGTAGGGAAAACTGTAGGCCAGGGCCTGGCGGACCAGTTTGTTGTCCAGCGGAGGCTTTTGCGTGTTTAGCAGCCCCAGCAGATTTTGATAGCTGGGGTTGGTGTAGACCACCACGTCATCGCGCGCATCCAAGGCCGGCAGGTTGTCCGGGGGTACCTCGTAGGTGAAGCTGGCCGTGCCCGCTTCGATCATTTGCTGCCGCACCACCGGGTCCTCCACGATCTCAAAAACAGCTTTGTCGAATTGCCCCGCCTGCCAGCCCCCCCAGTAATCCTCGTTGCGGGTCATTACCAACCGCGAGCCGCGCTCGTAGTTTTCAATGGTATACGGACCTGTCCCGGCGCAATTGCCCTCGTTGAACCAATCCGAACCGTGCTCCTCGTAAGCCTTGGGGCTGTAAATCCAGGCCGCATACCCGGACGAAGCAGCCAGGTCCAGGGGCGTGGGGTAACTCAACTTGAACTTAATGGTGTAGTCGTCAACAATTTCGATTTCCTCCACCGAGTCCCAGATATAGGCCGCCCCGACCCCCAACTCTTTGGTCTTTTCGACCGAATATTTCACCGCTTCGGCGTTGAAAGGCTCCCCGTCGTGGAAAGTAACCCCCTCGCGAAGCTTGAAGGTCCACTCGGTCGCCGCCTCGTTAGTCTCCCAACTGGTGGCCAGGACCGGGCTCAGAATCTGGTCACTACCCGGGGCATTGTAAAAAGTCAGGGTTTCGTAGCAGTTCGACACGATTACCGAGTCATTGGAATAGCTCTTGGCCGGATCCAGGTCCGGGAAGCCGGTCGTGTGGGCATAGACAAAGATGTTGGGGGCGGCCGCCTCCTCGGCCGGTTCTGCCGCGGTCTCCTCTTCAACCGCAGCTTCCTCTGCCTCAGCCGGCGCTTCGGCCGCCTCCTGTTCCGCTGCGGGCTGGGCAGACGGACCACAGCCGACCAACAATCCCAAAATCAGTAAGCCAATGGCCAAATATAGCCAATATTGTCCTCTTTTCATCACTCCTTCTCCTTTACTAGATGACAAAAAAAATTTCCTTTTCTTAGGACTTTTTGTAGACCCCGCACCCCCATGCCGGGTCTTTTTGTAGACCCCGCACCCCCATGCCGGATCTTTTTGTAGACCCCGCATCCCCATGCCGGATCGGGCTTGGGGACGCCCTCCCTACGTGGCTCGATAGACTTCACCTGCCTTTCATTTAAGAATTTTATATTCAACTATAATACTCAAAACTAAAAAAAAAGCCACAACAGCGCCGCAAGCCGCGCCACTGTAGCCTTTTTTTAATTAAGATGATAAAATGTTATGATAGACTTGCAGGATATTATCGGCCTACTGCCCACCATTCACCCGTATCGGGGTGATAGATAGGCAGTGATATAGCCCTTAGTTGAGCGGCTACCAGGACCATACGGCAGAGTTGCTATTCAAAAGCCATAGCAAAGAAAGGACCTTATTATGGACGCAGAAGTTTTCGAGCGTTTCCGTGTTAGTCTACTGGAGCAGCGCCAAAACCTGACCGACTGGCTCACCGCTACCCCGGTCTGGAAAAAGCAAGTTCGGCTGGGGCCGGTAGACGAACGGGCGGTACAGGCCCGCGTGAGAGTTCTGGATACGGCGATAGAAAGAACAGAAAATCAAACGCTGGGCTTGTGCGAAGTTTGCCATGATTACGTCGAACCCAGCCGGCTAGAAATGGATTATACTTGCTGCGTCTGCCTGGATCATCTATCTGCCGCAGAAAAAAATCGGCTCGAATCCGAACTGGAGTTAGCCACCAAAGTCCAGCAGGCGCTGCTGCCCCAGCAAGTGCCCGATATTCCGGGACTGGAACTGGCTGCCTTTAGCCGGCCAGCCGAAATCGTCGGCGGTGACTATTTCGACTTCTTTCGCTTCCGGGATAAGGCATACGGCCTGGTCATTGGCGATGTGGCGGGCCACGGCATGTCGGCCAGTTTGTTGATGGCCAGTTTGCAGGCTTCGCTACGGACCTTGGTCTTGGATTATGAGGCCCCCGCCGAAGTGGTCCGGCGGTTGAACCTGCTTTTCTGCCACAACATCCACTTGACCAAATTTGTCACTTTGTTTCTTGCTCGCTTTGACTCACAAACACACAGTCTGACCTACTGCAACGCCGGGCACAATCCACCCCTCCTTTTCCGCGCCCAGCCTAATGGCAAAGCACCGCTCTCCTACTTGCACCCCACTGGAGCGGCCATCGGCTTGGTTGAGGCATTCCAGTTCGGGACGGAAACAGTCACCCTGACGCCCGGAGACATATTGTTGCTCTACACGGATGGCGTTACTGAAGCGATCAACCCACAAGAAGAGAAATTTGGTCAGGAGCGGCTGGTCGAACTGGTTCGACATAGCTCACATTGGTCAGCCCAGGAGTTGGTTCGGGAAGTGCGACACCGGCTGCAGGAATTCACCCACGGCCAACCGCTAGCGGACGATACAACCATTGTCGCTTGCAAGACTAAAGGGCAGTAACTGTGGACAAAATAAGGTAACTGCCTGGATTCAGCAACATCGAAACACTGAACCACTGAATTTCCTGTCTTGACGGTTACGCATTACGAAGATGATCACTCTTGGGCTTTTCTCTGTGGAATAACAGATGATCCAGATGATGGTCGAGTGATTGGTATGGGCGAAGTTGTCGAGATTGATCCAACATTGCTTGAAATTGCGGACTTACCACCCGGTTGGTCTGCATGGCGAGAACAAGTTAGGAAACCTTGGTACAGCAGGAAAGATTGATGATTCTTGTGAATGATTTATGTATAGCCGGTTCAGCGGAAGCAACAGTATGTTGAGGTAAAATTTAGGTTAACAAGATTTTTTTTGCAGGACAAGGAAGAAAATGACATTCACGATGAATACAAAAACATTGGGCTTCCTCCTGGCTATTGTTGTAGCTATTCCTCTAGCACTAGCTGCCTGCTTCTCCAAGTATAACGTGCCATCGACCACACCTGAAATAACCGTGGCTACTCTTGTATCCGTGGCTACTGTTGTACCTACGGCTACTGTTGTACCTACGGCTACTATTACCCCAACATCCGTTTGGTCTGGTTTACTCCAACAAACTCCCTATCCATACACTACACCACTCCCCCCAACACAGACCACAATCCTGGATGGCATCTACACCAAGTTCGATCCCAAACAAAGCGGTCACGACCCGCTCCCTGAAGGTGGAGTATTGATGCCACATCCCAGGCGAGAGAGAGGGAGTATTCTGGCTCAAGCCCATACCATATCCTCTTGAAGGCGGGGTATGGATACTCCTGTTGGATAGGGGAGTATTCCGGGTGTTTCACGAAACTACAGGCTGGCGTACGTTAGGCTCATTCACTGTATCAGAGGATCGAATTGAATTCTTCAATGATCCGCACTGCTATGATGCTGTTGGCATCTACACGTGGAAGTTGGAAGCAGGCCAGCTAACCCTAAAAGCCATCGAAGATGAGTGCGATGGGCGTGTTTTGGGTGGCGGTGGCTTGAGAGTTATGAATTTTACGAGCCATCCCTGGATGCTTGACAACTCACGTATGGATGAATGAACAACCTCAGTTTGGACATGGTTATATATAAATGAATACAATATCCGCACTTCCTGCGGTCGCCGCTATCCATCCCCTGACCAACCCCCCAGGCC
>DAOUMU010000331.1:0-8084 GCA_034409055.1 Anaerolineae bacterium | reverse complement strand
TTAGGAGACCGTGTATTCATCGGTAACATCAGCACCTCAACTAATCGGAAACATCGTGTGCATTACAGATTGCTCGAATTCGACGAAAACACCTCTATGTAGTAGCATTCTAGCTCAGGACTACTACAGACAGTGGGTGTTTTCAAAATCCGGTGACCAAGATGTGGCTACGATGTTGCCGAACAGAAAGGGTGCCAAAGTTACCGATTAGTACAGACCGGGAGGGGTGTTGCTGTTGGGGTGGGGGTGGGGATGATGAGGCTTTCTAAGGGCGTCGGTGGGCGGGTATAGGGATGCCCGTCCTGGCCTTAAATGAAAAAGCCCCGGATGGGCTGGGGTTTGGGTTAACAGGAGCATAAAGCGGGGCGGATTTGACGCTCAAGAAACTTTGCGAGACAACCATCTTGAACAAGTCGCGCCGCTTATCCGCGGGGCAAAGCCCCGTCTGCGTTTATGCAGGGTTAGGCTGCTAGCTTGTATGATAGGTTCCATCCCCTTTATTGAGATTTACATCATCAATCGCCTTTGTAAATCGCGTTTCTTTGCCATGCTTGCTCTTCTTTTTCTTCTTCGGAGAGTGGTTCGTCGTAGTGTTGCCGTACAATCTGTGCCCTGGTCATTTCTGAAAGCTGGTTAGCCAACCCGTTGATCTCTTCTTGATTTGCGCTAGTGTCAATTTCGATGACCTGACCATCTTGTAGATGGATGAGTAAAATATACACCGGAAAAAGATTGCTTGACTCTTCAATTTTGATACGCTTGATCGCTTGAAATGGAAGTTGAAAAAGTTCACGATCTTTATCTATGACCCTAAATACTTCTCGGTTGCCATCGAAAGCGAACGTCATGTTCCCCGTTATAAGCCAATCTCGAATTAGCGACCACATGGCAAATGCGGCAAAAATCAATGTGAGCCATTTCACACCAATCTCATATTGACCTATCAAACTATTATCTTTCAAAAAAAATAGGTCAACAATCGCTGAAATCACGACAATCCAAGCGATCTTGCCCAGCGCCTTCAGATGCTGTAAGGTACGTTTTGGGGATTTCTTTAGGGTTGTAGTTTGTGGTTGTGAGATTTCACTTCTCCATAATACAATCACCCCAAAAATCAAGGTAATCCACCAAAATATATTTTCATATTGTTCACGAATGCTAGAATCTTTCCAATAAAGCAGATAAAAAACCGCTGAAAAAATGGCAATACCAGCGGCCTTGCCTAGCACCTTCAGATGGTGGAATGCTCGTTGTGGAGATTTTTGAATGGTTAGTATTCGATTTTTTGAGAGTTCGCTCTCCTGTCCGTTCATCATCATTTCATATCTCTTATTTTTACCGGCACAAGTGTCAGAGTGCCTTCTCAAGAAAACTGGGGTCTTTTGATCAAATCTAGGTATACGCTCTGCCATTAGGGCCATAATGATGCAAAATATTTACGAAAACATCGTTTTATTACTCAGTAGGAAATTGCCGAAATCTCCTTTTTTGCAGCCTAACGCCCACAATCAGGCGATTACGGGTTGGCGAATGTACCTACAATCATCTGAAACGTTGTAGCCCATACAACTTTCTATAAAAACCAGGATTAGTAATTCGCCTGCATTGTGATTGTAGGCCGCCCTTTTGATGGTAAACCCTATTGCTTATCAAGTTGCTCTGACAATTGGATTTAACCTGACTGGCAATCGAAAAACACCACTGACAAGGACGCGAAGACCTAAGACAGAAAATGGAAACAATACAGTCACATATCTATTCATATCAGAACGGATAAGCAACAAAGCATCTCCCATATCTTTAGGGCAACTAATTAGTAATCCGCCGATATCCACCGGATTTTCTCCAATACAGTTGTACATAATTGGGATACGCACAAGAACTAATCCAATCAAGATAATAGAACTTATTCCCAACACCCTTAAGTAATTCTTGTTGCTCAAAAAGAGGCCGATTATTCCAACCATAATCAACGGCGACCAAAATATAACCCCCGATTGAGGGTTTAGAATATTAGCAACGATGTAACTCCAATCAAAACTGATTTGGTTAATATCTCCCCGTAGTATGCCTAAATGAAAAACCGTTCCAAACAAAAAATAATTGTAAGCAAGAAGGATGCCAAACGGTATGACAGCGCCGATAACAAAATTTCTCAGGAAAATTTTATCTCTGGATAACGCTAAATAGAGAAATACTGTTCCGAAGATGACGATTGTTTCCAAACGTGTCAACACAAGCAGTCCGAGAAACAGGCCCGATAAGAATTGCGACAGGGGGGTTGGCTTCAAAAAACTCTTAACAAAGGCCCAGCAAAACAAGGAACTTATGCCGACTGCCGTCAGTGTAGCGTAGGCAGGTGAGTTGACTATATTTTGCATAAATACCGTTGAAGTAAATACGGCAAGCATTATCAAAGCAACTCCCGGCACTTTGTACTCAAGAAGCAGGGTTTTTACAATGAAGGTGATACCAATGAAGAGCAGAAAATAACTGGCAAAAAGCAGAGATGAAATGATTTTCCATTCGAACCAACTTTTTTCTGGCTCAATATAAAAATTCTTAAAAAAAACATCTCTGAAAAGAAGTGGCTGCATTGGTAACGACATATGCTCAGTGCCGCCTGGAGGAGGTGGTGCTGTCGTCCGTGTACCGGACAGTGGCAGGCCGGATAGCGGGAGGACGATTTGCTCAGTTTCAACAAAAGGCTCAAGAAAAAGTGTAGTCAGATAATAGGGGATTGTTGACAAAAGCGGATATCCAGGTGAACGTTGCTCTACAAAGTGAAGATTGCTAATTATAGGCTTTGCGTTTCTGTCAACAACTCTTTGCAGGATGGCATAGTAGTCAATGGAGTCGGTGCGAATATTGGTGCTACTCGAAGTAAAAACTATGAAAATCAGGAAACCAAGTAAAACAACAAAAACGAACCAATCAAGATAGAGGATTTTTCTATAGCGGCTTTGAATTATATCCATAATGGTTACTCAGAAATAGTTTACTCTGCTTATTGACACTAATGAAGGGCTATATAGTCACTGCCTATCTATCATCACCCCGATACGGGTGAATAGGTGGGCAGTAGGCCCATACCCTTCTACAAGTCTACCTTAATATTTTACCATCATGATTACAAAAAAGCTACAGTGGCGCGGCTTGCGGTGCTGTTGTGGGTTTGGCTGTCTTGAGTATGGTTGAAAAATCTTTTTGGGTAGTGACGAATGTCACTAATTTGAGTTATCCCGATTAGAAATTAGAAAATAGAAATTAGAAGGGGGCCCCACTCGTTTCTAATTTCTAATTTCTCAATTCTCACCGGGAGAGGCAAAGCAGGGTGAAAGAGCGGTGGTCCGCCTGGTTGTGGTCGGGGCAGGTTGGGTTGTAGGCGGGCGCAGGGTGTTTTGTCATCATGATTAGAAAAAGCTACTTCCTGTAATGTTAGGCTTCGTAGGAAAACAGATAGCTGATTGTTAGCTAACAGATAGGTAACAAGGTTAAGGGTATGGTATCATATGGGTGTGTTTCAAATAAGTCGAACTGTTGTTATTACGTGTTGCGTCCCTTCGGCTTCGCTCAGGACAGGGTTGCGGGTTGCGTGTCAAAAGAACAGGCAATACGTAGTATGCAACACGATGTTTTGAAATGCTCTGACTCAGGTGAAACACACCCGTATCATATTGACAGGTTGGTAATTGGAGGTTAGCGATAATGGCTGAAACCAGGTCTAAATATCCGAACGATCCTGAACAAACGGGGTGGATCGCTCTGGCCAAAGGGGGTGACCCGGCTGCTTTTGGCCAGCTTGTCGAGAAGTACCAAGGACCTGTTTATAACCTGTGTTATCATATGCTCAGAAACGGGACCGAGGCTGAAGATGCGGCGCAGGAGGTGTTTTTGCGAGCTTATACCAAGCTGGATTCTTACGATGACCGGCGGCAGTTTTCGACCTGGCTTTTTTCGATTGCTTCTCATTATTGCCTGGACCGGTGGAAAAGGCGTCGCTTTCGATTGGTTTCGTGGGAAAATTTTGGGGATTGGGCTGGAGGTGAGAGTAGGGTCCAACCGGAAAGGGTCTTACTTGAAACAGAGGCGGCTGAGGAGGTGGAGGCTCTGCTCCGGAGCTTGCGGCCTGATTATCGCCTGGTCATCATCCTAAAGTACTGGCATATGATGTCTTACCAGGAAATTGCTCAAACGCTGGATACTACGATCAGCACGATTAAAAGCAAACTTTTCCGCGCGCGCAGGATGATGGCGCGAGCAGCCAGGGAACAGGAGAGGAGGGCGGTTTTCTCGGACCGAATGGGGTGGGTAGTGACGTGAACCCGCAGGGCAGGGCGTGAAGCGTGGAGCGTGGAGGGTGGAGGGTGGAGGGTGGAGTGTAATGACTTATCGATGGTTTGGCTTTACATAGTTATCCCGCAGGATTTGCGTTGTCCGCGAGAATTATGGAGTCCAAAGTGCACTTTGGACTCCATATCTGCGGTTTGACCGCTATTTGTATTGTTGTAAATATTTCCACGGCCATCTACAGAAATCGTCAGGACTAGCAAAAATGAGAGTTTTTGGCAAGTTAACGTCCCAGAAGAGTGCTTCTGTGAGGTGAATTGTGGTTTTTCGATGAACTCACTGGGTTAGAGTTGTCATTTATGTTATAATTCACTATGACTCGCTGGCGAAACAGTTAAGGAAACAGACACCATAGTGAACACGAAGACAATTGCCAAAGGTACAATCTTAATTGTCGACGACAACCTAACTAATTTGGATGTAATGGTTGATCATCTGGGCAAGGCCGGCTTTAAGGTTTTGGTTGCCACCAGTGGACAGAAAGCCATCGAACAGACCCGTTATGTCCAACCCGACCTTATTCTTTTGGATGTCTTGATGCCGGGCCTGGATGGCTTTGAAACGTGCCGCCGCTTGAAAGATAATGAGACCACCAAAGATATTCCGGTCATTTTTATGACCGCTCTTTCTGATGCAGTCAATACAGTTAAAGGTTTTGAGGTTGGGGCCGTTGATTACATTACCAAACCGGTTCGTCAGGAAGAAATCACGGCTCGCGTTACGGTTCATCTTTCACTCCGGCAAGCGCAAATCGAGATCGCTCACCGCTACCAGCAAGAGCAGGAACGGCGGCGTGAGGCCGAACAACGCCGCCGGATTGCGGAGAGCCTCGGCGACATCCTGGCTATTCTCAACTCCAACCGGCCGTTGGCCGACATTCTGGACTATATTGTCAGCCAGACCAACAAATTGTTGGGTACTAATGCCAGTATCTGCAGCCGGGAGCAGGAAGGTGAACCGTTTACAATCCTGGCCGCGCAAGGGTTGAAAACGGATGAAAGCGTTCAGGCCGATATTTCGCTGGGCTACGATGCCCTGCAACAGGCCGCATCAGCCCGCCGGCCGGTGGCGATTACCGATATACCCCCATTGACCGATACCGTGGAGTTAAGGCCAGCCTCAAACTACCACGCCCTGCTGGCCGTGCCCCTGATGATTAAAGAGGTTGTTTACGGCGGCATCATCCTGTATTATAATCAACCGCGAGTATTTTCTGACGAGGAGCTTGAATTGGCCGTTGCCTTTAGCGATCAAGCCGCGTTAGCCATTGAAAATGCCCGTCTCCGTGACCAGGTAGAGCAGGCGGCTGTGATTACTGAGCGGAATCGCCTGGCCCGGGATTTACACGACGCCGTTACGCAAACCCTCTTTTCGGCCAGCCTGATTGCCGTTGCCTTGCCCAGCCTGTGGGAACGGGACCCGGCCGAGGCCCGGCGTAATCTGGAGAAACTGCGCCAGTTGACTCGAGGGGCGCTGGCCGAGATGCGTACCTTGCTGTTGGAATTGCGCCCCACAGCTTTGGCCGAGGCAAAACTGGGAGACCTGCTCCGTCACTTAAGTGAGGCGATGACGGGCCGGACCAAGATCCCCGCTGTGCTAACCGTAGAGGGAGATTGCTCCCTGCCGGCCGATGTCCAGATTGCGCTGTATCGCATTGCCCAGGAAACGTTGAACAATATTGCCAGGCACGCCAGGGCCAATCAAGTAACCGTCAGTTTGAAGTGCCGGCCAGGACGAGTAATGCCCCGTATCAGTGATGACGGATGTGGTTTTGATCCCCATTCCATTCCGCCGGATCACCTGGGTATAAGCATTATGCAGGAACGAGCCAGGGTAGTTGGAGTCACCTTGGAAATTGAAAGCCGGCCGGGGCAGGGGACGGAAGTGGCGGTAGTTTGGGAGGACTCTTAGGAGAATACTATGACAAACCTACATCGAATTCGAGTGATGATTGTCGACGACCATGCTATGGTCCGGGATGGACTGAAAGTTTTTCTATTGATTTTTGACGACATTGAGTTGGTTGGCGAAGCAAGCAACGGCCAAAAGGCGCTGGAGTTGTGCGCCCAGGTTCAGCCTGATGTCATTTTAATGGACATGATGATGCCGGAGATGGATGGGCCAACCGCCACCAGGTCTATCCGCGAGCGCTATCCGCAGGTACAAATCATAGCCCTGACCAGTTTTGAAGAGGAAAATTTGGTCCAGAGAGCGATGCAAGCCGGGGCCATTAGCTATCTTTTCAAGGATGTGGTTCCCGAAGTGTTGGTTGAAGCTATTCGAGCGGCTTATGCTGGTCGTCCCACCTTGGCCCCGGCGGCGGCTCAGGCTCTGGTTCAGGCCACGGCCCACCCCCCTGAACCGAGCTACGACCTGACCCGGCGAGAGCGAGAAGTGCTGACCCTGATGGTCAAAGGGTTGAGCAATGCCAAAATCGCCGAGCAGTTGACGGTCAGCCCTTCGACCGTCAACTATCATGTTGGTAACATTCTCTCCAAACTAGACGTTGCTAATCGTACCGAAGCCGTCAGCCTGGCGGTTCAGCAGAAATTGGTGGTTGATTGATTTATGTAGGCCAAATTGTTAGTTGGCCCTACCAGAACAAACTCCCCAGATACGTAACACATCCGGGGAGTTTTTGTTTTTATGGCTACTTTCCGGTGACATACCCCAGACAAAACCTATTAGTTCTACCAGGTCAAAACCTATTAAAACCCATAGGGTCAAAACGGGCTTTTTAGTTTATACTGGATGTGAACAAGGAGGGCTGACTAATGCGTATCTTTTTAGCCGATGATGAAATAGAAGTACGCTCGGCGCTAAAAATCGCTCTAACCCAGGAGCCGGGTGTAAGCGTGGTGGGTGAAGCAAGTGAGGTAAAGGGGCTAGTGGCTTGCGTGCAGGCGGCGCAGCCCAATTTAGTGCTGCTTGATTGGGAACTGCCCGGCCGGCCAACAGCCGCCTTGATTGCTGCCTTGCACACGCTTCCCGACCGGCCAAAAGTGATTGTTCTCAGCAGCCGGCTGGAAGCCCAGCGAGCGGCTCTGACGGCGGGGGCGGACGTTTTTGTCAGTAAAGGTGAGCCGCCGGAACAGTTATTAACGGTCTTGCAAACCATTCGGGCTTCAAATAATGGGCATAGTTCAGAAACATAAGCAAAGGAGAAAGTCAAATGAAACGGATCCTCAAGCTGTTTTTGCTGACCATCCTGCTAACTCTCTTGGCGTCAGCGCAGGTAACGTATGCCCAGGGCGGTGATAATCTTTACTTTGAACATCTCTCCGTTGAAGATGGCTTGCCCCACACAAACGTTTGGGACATTTTGCAGGACCACCACGGGTTTATGTGGTTTACCACCGAAGAAGGGTTAGCAAAATATGATGGCTATGAGTTCATCGTGTATAAACATGACCCTAGCGATCCCAACAGCTTGAGTAGTACCGCCGTTTACGCTCTCTATCAGGATAACCTCCATAACCTGTGGATCACCACCCCCAATAGCGGTATCAACAAGTTTGACCCTGCGACCGAAACCTTTACCCATTATCAGTACGATGAAAACGACCCTTACAGTGTGAGTAGCAGCTCGTTTTACTATTGCAATATTTATCACTCAACGTTCGCTTAAATTTTGTCAATAAAATCAAATTCTGTTATACCTCTGGTTATGAAAAACGAGAGACGAACAGAACCGTATATAGAGCGGGTAGATGATCTACCCGTATTGTTTGGAC
>DAOUMU010000330.1:0-6191 GCA_034409055.1 Anaerolineae bacterium | reverse complement strand
TCGATTTGATCCAATTTTTACCATCATCTTCTATCTGGTGGCCCCTTATGGATACGTGGTCTGACCTTAATCTTTGCCAGCGAGATGACAAAATTGGACAACTCTATCCTATAACGGGAATTGCTGGTTCAGGCCCATCTCGGCGGTGTTGGCTACATCAAAGCGGGGCTCGTTACCATAGGGGTAAAAACGCCACTCTGCTCCCCGGGCCGCAACTTCCCATTCCTGGGCTGAGAGAAGCCGCTTGCCGGCCCAGCGACAGTAAGTCTGGGCATCGTGCCAGGTGACGTTTGCCACCGGATGGTTGGCCAACGCCGGGGGATAGGTCCGGGTGGCCTGGTCCCAGTGGTCCGGGGCCGGATGGTCGGGGTTGGCCTCCAGAAACTTTTGGTATTGCCTGTTGGTCACCGGATATTTGCCAATCTTGAAACCTTCCACCGGCTGAGCGGAAACATTATCAACATCCAAGGGGTATTCTCCAGGCGGAACCGGGATCATTTCCCCAAAATCACGCGGATCACCCAATAGGGCCAGGGCCGTCCCGGCCGAGAAACGTTGGTGGGGGGTATAAGGCGCTCCGGCCTGGGCGAGGGCGGCTACCAGGCGAGCTTGAAATTCGGTCACCGTGGCTTCATCCTCCTGGATAGCGGCCAGGGTGCTCTTTATTTTGGTCAGGTCATTACTGAGCAGTTCACGCCACCAGCGGGCGGCCAGATGCTCGGCCGCGGTGGCCTGGCCACTTTCGTCGGTGGTGTAGGTCAGGTAGAGGTACAGCTTGACCTCGGCCAGGGGCAAACCGGCAAAACGGTCGCCCCGGCTGAGCAGGCGTTGCAGCGGGCGGAGGTGTTGGTACTTTTTCAGCAAGGTCTGTTGACCGGGGCCAGGGCCGGTCGTCCGGGCCCCCTGGCCGGCCTCAGAAGATGGCGACGCGGGGGCCTGGGCCTCGTTCGAGGTGGGGCCGGTTGTGGGAGCAGCCTGTTGGGCGAAGTGCCGCTCCAGATCCGGCAGCAGGGCCGGGTATTCGACCAGGTCGTTATACAGCTCACGATAACGGCTCTGAATAACGACCACTTTGGCCAGCAACTGCGGCTTAATCTTGACCGGCTGGCCGTTCACTTTGAACTCATCCTGCCGGATTTGAGCCAGGGCATGGAGCAGCCGAAAGATATTGAGTGTCCGCTTGACCTTGCGCGGGTTGGCTTCCAGGCCGGCGGCAAAAATATCGGCGCAGCCGGCCGGTAACTCAATGCCGCTGGTTTTGATAAACTGCTCCACCCGTGCCTCGTCCAGGGGCAGCAGGTGGAAAGGCAGTTGCACGATCTTCTCCAGGTAGTCGTCGCCGGTGATGGGGATGCGGCGACCGGCCGCCGCCGGGTCGTCGCTATTGACCAAAAAGCCCTTGTACTTGACCCGGATACCGTCTTGAATAACCTTTCGATCAACCCCCAGGAAAAAGACACAACCGGGCACGTCCAGGAACAATTTGAGGGCCTCCAGGACCTCGATGGCTTTTTCCGGCAGGCAGCGGTCCAGGTCGTCGATAAAGATCACCAGGCGACGGTCCTTGGCCAACACTTCCTCTTGAACCAACTCCTCAAATTTCTGCTGGAATTGCTCCAGAGAGCGAACGTGTTCCCGGTAGATTTTGCGCCGCTCCCGCTGGATGGCTTCGAAAATGGTGTTTATATCCTGGCCGGTGATCTGCTCCTGGGCCTTCTCCATCATCTTACCCAGGACCGCGCCCACCCCGGGCAGGGCGCTGAGACTGAGATGGGTGATACCCATGATGGAACCTTTGAGCAGCTTGTCCCAATCAATGGTCACCCCGCCCACTTCTTCCCGCTCCACGGTCCGGTACAGGCTGGCCTCCAGGTCGTCCAGGCGCTCGTTGAGTTCTTCTTCCTGTTCGCGGGTCAACCTGGCTTCAGCCGGCGGCAGGTCAGGCTTCATCTGATCCCTGGCCGGCCGGGCAGGCTCATCAACCGCTGCGGCCAGATCAACCTGGTCAACCTGACCGCTCCCCGGCCCCCGATCCCCGATCCCCGACCCCCGCTCGTCAGGCCGAAAGACATTCAACACCTGGATAATCAGCGCCCGCCACAGGGCCTCTTCCTGGTCGTATTTCCAGGCGTTGAACCAGACGGTGAGGGGGGAGGGCCTGTCTGGCCCCCCAGAGGGTGATGGCTCCCCTGGCCCCCCTAACCCCCCAGAGGGTAACGGCCCCCCTAACCCCCCAGAGGGGGGAACTTGGTTCGTCTCACCCCCCTCCGGGGGGCCGGGGGGGCCTTCCGTTGTTTTGAGCTTGGCTTCGACCAGGCGCATGAGGCTGGTTTTGCCGCTGCCCCAGGGGCCGAAGATGCCGATGGTCAGGGGGGTGTCGGCTTCGGTTACGATTTGGCTGAGGACCTGGCAGTAATGGTCGAAGCCGAGTTTGTCCTGGGTGGGCTGGTTCACAGCCCGGTCGGTCCATCCGGCTTGGGTCATTGGTTAGGACTCCTTTCGATATAAAACGTGCAAACGATAAAACTAACCACGGAGGCACGGAGGGCACGGAGGTTTTTGGGAGTTCCGAAATTTAAATCATCCCAAAACTGTCGGCGACGTGAAGCGTAAAACGTGAAACGTGAGGGGTTATGGCGTAAAAACATCACGTTTCACGCATCACGTTTCACGGAGTTGGGACAACTATTTTTTCGGAACTGCCTTTATGTTTTTCTCCGTGTCCTCCGTCCCACAGGGAGGCTACGCACTGCCTCCGTGGTTTTTTCCTGGTTGCAGCTTTGCTGTGTCACGTTTTGCCCACTTTTTTGCGGCGACCCGCTTAACGCGGGATTACGGGGAATATATGCCTCATCGCCACCTTGACTTTGCACCCCCACCTCGGTTTTCCTCTACCAGAATTCCAGGACTCCAGCAACCCAGAATTCCAGAATCAAATGGGGGAGACGACCCGAAAGCCGATGTAGTAGTCACTATTGCCCGGAAGGTCCCAGTTACGGGCGGCGCAGCGAGCGAGGTCTCGACCGTAGTACCACGCCCCGCCTCGCAACACGCGGAACATTTGTTCTTTTTCGTCAAGCCAGTCCAAACACCACTCCCAGACATTACCACTCATATCGGCACAGCCAATAGGACTGTCTCCACCGGGTGAAAATTGTCCCACCGGCCTGGTACGTCTAATCCCAGCCTCGGCAGTATTGCACAAGCCATCTCGCCACGCGTCGCCCCAGGGATATTGGCGGTCATCCTCCCCCTGGGCTGCCTGCTGCCATTCCGCTTCGGTGGGCAGGCGATACTCCCGTCCGGTATAGCCGGTCAGCCAGTGACAGTAAGCCTCGGCCTCGTACCAGGTGACCCCTACCACCGGGCAAGCCGGTTGGTTCCATTGCGCATCTTCCCAATAATCGGGTTGGTCCAGCTTCTGCCATTTATAACTTGGTTTACCCTGCCGCCACTGCCAGCCTGCTTCGCTCCACCACTTCCTGTTATCATAGCCACGATCTTCCAGAAAACGACGGTATTGGGCATTGGTCACCGGGTAGCGAGCAATATAGACAGACAGCCCCGGCACTTCAGCCAACAAGCCATCAAGCCAATCGGCCGCCGTCGTGGCTATCACCCCATTACTCAGCAAAGCAACAATAGCCTGGCTGATCTGCGGCTGTTTGTCAGCCACAACCCTGAATAATCGAGACGTAACCTCAACCGATAGCGACCTGTCTTGTTGAATAAGTTCGGCCAGAACCCTCAGAGCTGGCCCAATAATGTGTTCCGCATCTGGCGAAAAAGCAGCCTGCATCAATTGCGCCCGATACTGCCGGCGTTGGGGCTCATTTTTACTACTCAACATCTGCTCTAACGCCCACAAAGCCGCATTACGGCGAGCCTCGTTGTCGCCCCCGACCACCCGCAAAAAGCGAGGTATGGCCTGCTCACCGGCCAGTTCGGCCAGGACGTGTCCGGCTTCCAGAAAGGGATGACCGGCGCTATGGTCAAACAGATTTTCTAACCGTTGCAGGGTGTCTGTTTTAACCGGTGGGGCTATCTTTTGAGCATCCAACAGGCAGCGGCCGGCCAGGAGAAGGGGGGCGTGGCGCTCGGTATCCTCAACCTTGAGCAGAGCCTGGACCACCGGGGTGGCATCTTTCAGGCCGGTGTAGAGCAGGGTCACCTCCTGCCACCACTCCTGACCGGCCTGGTCCAGCAGAATCGACTCGGGGCCGTTGTCGGCCAGTTCGCGGGCCACCAGGTATTCCTGGAAGGTCAGGTGGGAAAAGGTGTAGGCGTTCAGACCCTGTTCCAGGAGCAGCCCGCTCCGGTCGCGTACCTCTCTTAAGAACTCCTCCGCCTCCTGCGGCTGGCCCCCCACGGCCGGTAACTGTTTTTTCAACTGGGCCTTGAGGGTGTGGGTATCCAGTTCGCGGCTGTTGTGCTGGTGCATGTACAGAGCAATTGGCTGCAGGACGGCCCGTTTCTGGCTTTCGGTCAGGCGGCCGGCCAGGCCCTTGGCCTCGTCCCATTTGCCCAGTAAAACGTCCACGCACTCGGCGTACAGTTCCACCCGGCGACGGGGCAGGGTGGCCCGGTAGCGATGGACCAGGGCAATGATCGACAGCAGGAGCGGATTGACGGCCAGCAAGCGCACGGCCCGGTTTTTGGCAATAGCCTGAATCAAGTCAGCCGCCGCCGTCTTGGCCCGGCGACGGACGGCCTCGTTATCCTCGCCCTGGGTGGCCAGCTCGACGGCCAGACACCAGTTGTGGCAGAACTGTTCGATATCGGCCTGGCTAAACTCCTGCACGTCCAGCCGCAGGAAGCCATTTTCCAGGGCCGCCGTATCGTAGCCGGCCGGGCGGGAAGTGACCACAAAACGATTGTCCGGGTAAATAGAAACCTGGCCATCGACCCACTCGGCTACCTGGACTCGTTCGGCCTGGTCGGCCACCTCGTCCAGGCCGTCGAGCAGAACCAGGCAGCGGCCGGCTTTGAGCTTTCGTTCAAAGAAGTGGGCCGGTGGTTCTAAGCCCAGTTGGCTGTAGTAGGTGGTCAGATAACCGGCCAGGCTGCCCTTTTGTTTCTGTTTCAGGACGGCTTTCAACTGGCGGAGGGGGATAAAGATGGGGAACAGGTTTTCTACCAGGTCCAGGCGAGGGCGAACCTGGCCGCGAGCGTAGGTCAACAGCAGGTAGACCAGCAGGGTCGTTTTGCCGCTGCCCGGTCCGCCGATAATAACCAGCCGCCGCGAGCGCTGCATGGCCTGGCCAATGGTGAAAGGCTCCGGCTGTCGTCGGGTCGCCGCCGTGGCTGCGCTGGCGTCCGGCAGCCGGGTGTGCAGGGAGACGTAGACGCGCTCTAACTCCAGGCTGACCGGTGACCTGGTCTTGCGGCCACGAATGTTCATAACGCGGTACTCATCCAGCAGGTGGGTGCGGTAGCGGTTTTGGAAGTCCGAGGTCAGGCCGCGCAGACCAGACAGCAGCTTTTGCCCGATGGCCTCAAAGGTAGGGCGTAACAGCGCTCCCACGATGAGGGTCAGGCTGAAGATAATGACGCCGGCGATGATGGTAAAACCCTGGTCTTGTAAGAAGGCATCCATCGGTTACTCCGTGAAAGGTGAGGCTTAGGGAGTTTCGAAGTTTAAATCATCCCAAAACTTTAGGCGGCGTGATGCGTGAAACGTGAAACGTGAGGGTTATGACGTAAAAATATCACATTTCACGAAGTTTGGGATAATTACCCGTACCGGGACAGGTATTTTTTCGGAACTGCCTTATTGTATGGCATGATCAAACTACAACCAAATTGGTTTAACCACAGCCTGGGGCTAAACCCCCAGGCTAAAAGTTAAAGCAGGCTAAAGCCAGCTAGTGACCTGTTTTATGGGGCCGGCTTATGTAAACATTATTACGCCAAGCGAACTACAGTTCGCGACTCAGGCGGCTGGACTGTGGTCCAGCCGGAGCCTAAGAGGGTGTTTTAAAAGTTATGTAAAATATTAATCAAGCTATAAGGAAACGTAGATAAACTATCGGGTTAAACCAAGAAAGAGAAAGGAAACCCGATTGAACGCAAAGCCTATCCAAGTGATGTGAATGATATCGAATGGCTCATTCTAGAACCGCTTATTCCACCAGAAAAACACGGTGGACGCCACCGAGAAGTCAATATGCGCGAAATCATCAACGCTATCT
>DAOUMU010000329.1:0-14954 GCA_034409055.1 Anaerolineae bacterium | reverse complement strand
GTATGCTCGTTGCCACTGGGCTGTTCACAAGTGGTCTGATTTTTGTGACAGCGTCTTAACTTTTGGTCTTGCTCCTCTGTCACCGGCTAAATTATGAAATTTACCATCTTTTGCGTTTTACACCCGGTCAATTCTGTAATGACCTGCTCAGCACCACCTTGGGGATCTGATCCTTGGTTTCTAAGCCTAACAGCGATTACTCCCTCAACCTCAGTGTCGTAGATATCCATCACCGCTGTATCAATCGATGGAACTGCGTCATCGTGATAGAAATTAATACTTTTGACTTCAGGATAATGCTCTATCATATATGTTGCGAAGTCAGGGCCAGAGACTGTTGTTATCTTTTTGTACTCCTCTAACGTATTTGGGACGATTTCAGGACCAGAAACGTCCCAACCTTCAGGCTGGTCATCTAGAGTTATCACAGACGTGGGCGACCAGTTGTTCTTAATCACGATTGGCAAATAAATGGAGGAGCTAGCGCTCCCGACGTCAATCATCGGTTCAAGTGGCATCGAATGAGACGAAAACTCGAGCGGGTTCTTTAACAACTCCGCTACCGGTTTGTAGAAGGGGGGAGGGCGGTCTCCAAGCGTATCCTCCCACAGAAATATCACATGAGATGGGTACTCTTTCGCCGTTATCTTGATGTATGGCAGGGGAAGGCCGGGCGTCTCTGGATCAAAGGGGTACAAAGTTATCTCTTGCCCACCGATTGAAATTCTGGCTTCTCCAGTCATATCGGTTACGGCGGCCACTACAGTGGTGACATTGTTGCGATAGACTTTGGCGGTGTACCCTGGATGATAATAGCCTGCCAGCAGGATATCCAGGTCGCCGTCGTTATCATAGTCGCCCCAGGCTACAGAACTGGAATTAACTCCCGTCAGCCCGGCGTTGATGTCGGTGAAACTGCTCCCCCCGTTATTACGGTAGATTTTGGAGATACGGCCCGAACCGGTATCGCCTGTCAACAGGATATCCGGGTTACCGTCGTTATTATAGTCACCCCAGGCCACTGAACTCTTCCTAACTCCCGTTAGTGAGGCGCCAATGTCGGTGAAGCCACCGGCTCCGTCATTGCGATAGACCTTGGCGATATAACTCGAACCGGTATCGCCCGTCAGTAGGATATCCAGGTCACCGTCGTTGTCATAGTCGCCCCAGGCCACGGAACTGGAATTAACCCCCGTCAGCCCGGCGTTGATGTCGGTGAAACTGCTCCCCCCGTTATTACGGTAGACTTTGGCGATAGAACCCGAACCGCTACCGCCCACCAACAGGGCATCCAGGGCGCCGTCGTTATCATAGTCGCCCCAGGCTACGGAACCGTAATAAACACCCGGCAGTCCGGCGTTGATGTCGGTGAAACTGCCCCCCCGTCATTGCGGTAGATTTTGGAGATACCGCCCAAACCGGTATAACCCGACAACAGGATATCCAGGTCGCCGTCGTTATCATAGTCACCCCAGGCCACCGAACCATTCTGAACATCCGTCAACGCAGCGCCGATGTCGGTGAAGTTGCTACCTCCGTCATGGCGATAGATTTTGGTGAAAGTATCATTTGAGAGATTGCCACCGGTCAGCAGGATATCCAGGTCACCGTCGTTGTCATAGTCGCCCCAGGCCACGGAGGTATTGTGCAATCCCATCAGCGCGGCGTTGATATTGGTGAAGACGCCGCCCCCGTCATTGCGGTAGATTCTGGTCATACCACGGCCCGTCAGCAGGATATCCAGATCACCGTCGTTGTCATAGTCACCCCAGGCCACGGAGCCGTAATAAACACCCGGCAGTCCGGCACCGATGTCCTCGAACAGGGGACCAGTTCCCGTAGCGTTGCTGTCCTGTGGAGCACGTGTGCCCATCGATAAGGCCGCCCCCTCCTCGGTTGTTGTGCTCAGGGCAGGTGTAACGGTGACCAGAGCACCGTCCAGTAGCAGCGCCAACAGGGTCAGCACCATCACATTTACTACCCGGTAAAATAGCTTACGAATTTTCATCTTTGACCTCCTTGTCTGCTTAATACTCTTTCCCCTTTTCTGGCTCAATATAACAACGGATAAAAGGATTGAACGGATCGGCCTCTTCTGCCCTACTTTTACAATACAATCCGTGGCGTTGATCATCGTTTCGGCCATTGGTCTTGGTTTGCTCCCGCTGGATTGCCAAATCCAAGCCGAGCAGGGTGACCCAAACGATGATCGTAGCCCAATCCGTTTAATCCCGGCCATCCGTTGTTATATTCGCGCCCCTATTACTTACTCACCCGAGGCAAAAACACCTGCTGCAACTCCTCCACCAAAATGAAAGTCACCGGCACCGTCTGCGGGCTGCCCGCAATATCCGGCCCGGCATCCACCGCCAAGGTGGCCTGGTGGGCCCCTAGCGGCAGGCCGGTCGAATCCACCCACACCTGGATGTTTGGCGGCGCGGCGTTCACCTTCAGCCAGGGCTGGCTGCTCTGCACAGACCAGGGCGGCCGGTCACAGCCTGTGCCATAGCCCACGGTCAAGGTCTGCATAGCCGGTACGGTGAGGGTATCGTCGCCGAGGAAGGTCAGCGAAGCTGAGGATATTTCGAGTTGAGAATAGGTGGTGGTGGCCTCGGTGATGCCGGAGAAGTTACCGGCGTTATTGGTATAACGCCCCCAGACGGCTTTGCCTCGGTAGTTGTGATCGGGTACATCCCACGTTTTGTCGGCCTGCACCGGCTCAGGGGCGGTAAAAATGACCATCCGATCCACATGGACTGTGGCGTTACCTATCTGGGAGGCGCCAAAAGCAAACCAGGGCCAATCAGGATCGTGGTTCTGGAAATCAAGGGCAAACTCCTGGTAGACGCCGGACGCAGCAAAGTCGGTTCCCTTCAAAACTAAAACATCCTTCCCCCCAGTGTCAACCGAGATACTCGCCACCGGGTCTGCGACCGAGTTGTCATCCACTTTCAGGCGAAAGTAAGCCTGATCGCCGGGTTTATGGGAGTAGCCGCCGGCCAGAGTCCACATAAAGGCATCTCTGTCACCAGGGTCCAGCCGATATGCCTGTCCCGCCGAGGCATCAGGATCGTTGACCACCGCACCGTTGCCCCACCACAGTGTGCCGATTTCCATCTCCAGCACCCAACCCAGGCTGAACTGCATAAAAGGGAGGCCGCCGCTATCCAGCTCGTACAGCTTGACCTGCCGGAGCGGGTCGAGGCCTGCTCCAGGCTCAAATCCTGGTAGGGAATAGACGATCCCAGGTAGATGGTGTCCTCGACCACCGTGCTTCGCCCGCTGGCATCGCGGGTTTTGACGTAAATGGTGCGCCAGTCCGTGCCCGGTTCCAGGGTCCAACTCCTGGTGGGGCTGTATGGCTCCCAGGTGTCGTCAAAGGAGCACCGATCGTTGGCCACCATCATCTCGACTGCCGGGCCGAGGCCGGTGATATCATCGCTGCTGCTGCTATGGCTATAGATGTAAAGAGTAACCGCCGGGTTACTCGTCTGAACAGCTTCATTGTTAATAACCACCGGTGGGTAGGCCGAGTCTTGGCCGAAATCCTGAGTCACGTAGCCACGACCGTCACTGTCTCGACGATAGTAACCCAATCCTACCTCCCAGGACCAACTGTTGAGCAAATTTTGCCGGTGTCCATCATTGGGAGGTGTTTCATTGTACCAGCCCTCCACTGCAAAATCCGGGGTGACGTAACCGCAAAAGGCATTCTCTGCCCCGCCAAAACCGTAGTAGCCAAACTTGCGGATACGCTCAAGCGGTCCTTCATTGTTGGTATCGCCGTGGCCACAGTAGCCCCCCGGTCGATTTTCGACCGAGTCCCAGGAGAACCAGCGGGCCGCTTCGGTTAGTTGTCGGTTCCAACGCAGGGGCGGCCTGTTGTGCGCGGCCCGCTTGAGATTGCCCAAATAGACGGTTTGCTGCTCATTGTAGACCAAATCTTTGGGCTGGGACTGCGCCTCTGGCCCCTGAGCCAGCGCTGGCAGTGGGTTTGACCAGGGGAACAGTGTCAGAGTAAGTAAAAGCAGAGTGGCCAAAACAAGGATAGAGACCGGTTTCCTGATAAGCACAGCTTCTCTCCCTCCATATCATAGAGATAACATCTTCCTTAAATAGTACCTTCATTGTACCAAACGGCACTTACATGAAACTTAACAAGGGCTCTTTTTGGAGAGCCCTCGCTTATTTTTGCAAAATCTTTAATGTTCTCAAAGGAGTGCTCGACAGGGTTTATGCCATCGGGGAGAGGCATAGTTACGTGAAGCACAGGACAAGTAACGTGTTGCGTGTTGCGTCCGATTATTTTCGCTTGCGTGCGGCTTGGCCACGCCACGCTTTCCGCGCCACGCTCTCCGCTTCCCGCTTTTACGGCTCTGCGTTTATCAACGCCCTCTATCCGCCACTCTGCGCCACAGCGCCTCGGTCTCCGGCGACGGTGCCAGGTCCAGCTCAGCCAGGGCCTGCTGCCAGCGAACGACTTGCCGCCGGGCCAGGTCGTGGCGGCCGCGGGCCAGGTAGCCCAACACCAGGGTTTGCTGCGCCGCCTCGTCGGTCGGTTCGATGGCCAGCAGCTTTTCCAGGTAAGGTACGGCTGCCTGCCCGTCGGCTTGAGCGGCCAACTGGCGCAGCGCTGTGACGTACAACTGCTCCAACGCCTGCTGTTCCGCCTCCACTTCCGGTGGCAAGGCCCAGCCGGTATCTTCCAGGTAGGGGCCCCGGTACAGGACCATGGCCTCTTGCAAGGCCGCCGGTTCGCCGGTGGCAACCAGAGCCCGGAAGGCCGTGACGTCCAACCAATGGGACGCTTCGAGGTTAAAGCGGTATCGTCCACCGGTATACCTGATGTAATGCGAATCACGAGCCCGGCGGAGTTCCGGTTCCAGGGCATGGCGCAGGCGGTGCAGGGTGACGTGGAAGACGTTGTCTGTTTCCTCCGGCGGACGATTCGGCCACAAGGCGGTCGAGATTTCCGCTCGCGTTGCCCCAACAGGACCTTTCCAGAGCAGGTAGGCCAGCAGGACCTTGGCCCGCTCGGTGCCCCAGGCCGTCTCCGGTACGGTCACTCCATTGCGCGCCACTTGCAATGGTCCCAACAGACGGATCGCCAGTGGCATGTCTACGGGATGCTGCTGCCGGGTAACTAACGTCTGAGGGGGGGCATCGGTGGTTGGGGCAACCGGTTGAGGCAGGGTCTGGCGCTGGTGGGGGGGTGTCTCCAGAGGCTGGTTTCGCAGACGCAGCATCTGTCCGCTCACCTCCAGTTGCCGGGCCAGTTCGGCGCAGAGGGCCAGTTCTGGTCGGGTGAAGGGCGTACCATCCCGTTTCTCCCCCAAGGCCACCATCCCCCTGACCTCCCTGTCGGTGACCAACGGGCAGAACAGAGCCACCTCCCGCCAGCCTGGCTCCGTTTGCTGCCGGGGCAGCAGGATCGTGGCCAGGCGGGGTTTTTGGCTGTGCAGGGGTGGTTGGCGTACGCAATCACCCTCTTGCAACGGTAGGCTTCCCTGAACGACCTGGATGGTCAGTCTCTCCGGTGGGCGGTTGGGATCGGCCAGAGCGATGTACCCATCCCGCACGTTCAGGGTCGCGCAGAACGCGCCCAGCAATTGGGCTGGCAACTGGGCCGGGTCTGGAATTTCAGCCAGAACGCCTGCCAGGTTCCGGGCCATGACTCGTTGCTGTGCCTCTGCCCGGAAGAGGGCCTGGTCCAGCCGGACGGTCACCCACGGGCTGAGCACCGGAAAGCTGAGGGCGATCGTCACTACCAGCATACCGGTAGCCAGCGGATAAGGCACAGGCATGTAGTAGGTCATCAGCCAGCGGTCCAGGGTTAAGGTCAGGTAGAGCGCCACCAGCCCCACGGCCGTTGTTAGAAGTGAATAAAACAGTTCTTGCCGGGCCATCGGACGACCAATAAATAAGCCGTAACGCAAGACGGCTCTAATATAGAGAAAACCGGCTCCAATCATCAGGCCATCAACCCAGGCGGGCAGCGCCCGACCGACGTCGGTCACCAACAGCACACTGTACCAGGCGATCAAGCCACTTGAAATCATAAACCCAACAGCAATGAGTAAGTGGCGAATCTGGTGGCGCAGGGAAGGGAAGCGGGTGGTTCGATAACCGGTCACCAGTCCGGCGACGCCACCCGCCACTACCAGGACGAAGAAGCCGGCGAAGGCGTACATCAACGGCCCGACTACTGGGCCGAGGACGGGCCTCCGTGGGCGGTACAGCAGGCCAGACACCAGCAGGTCGCTGAACAGGGCAGCCAGGGCCAGGCCGGTGCTGAACAGATAAGCCGGGCGCAGGACCCACCGCCGGGACCAGCACCAACCAGGTGGAAAATAAAAAGATGTCAGGTGCAGAAACAGAGTGGGGGTGAAACTCCCGACCGCCCATCGCCAGCGCAGTGGCCCAGGAGTCACAAGCGGGGGCGGTTCCGGTCCGGCGATCAGGAAGAGGTTACTCAAATAAAAACTGACCAGGGTCAGGCAAAAGCCGCCAAATACCCAACTGATCGAGTGGCGGGGATTGTGGGTGACGACATAGACCGCCAAGCCCAGGTAAACGGTAATAGCCACTGCGGTGGTAATAATGAACCAGACTACATAGGCCACGATCAACTTCCTTGTCACCAAGCATATGCCCGGATTGGCTCACCAAAAATAGAAAGTGGGTAATTGTATCAGAGGCAGGTGTTACTCGTCTACGAAGTTGAACACGCAGCAGATAAGGGAATGTTATTCCTGTAAGTAGAACTCCATCTCAATATATGGATACACCCATTAACCATTTTACCACAAAAACGGGCCTATTAATCTTTGCCTCATCCTTCGCGCTTCACGCCCACCATCACATCCAGGCCGTCGACCTTCTCCTTGCGTTGGAAGGCAACTTCGGGAATGAGTTGATGCTCAAGGGCTAAGGCCAGGGTTTCGGTTTTAATGTAATCTGACCACTCCTGGAAGACCCGGTGGACCGTACCCTCCGCCTGATAGTAGATGGTGATCCTGTCGGAGATGTCGAACCCGGCGTCTTTGCGCATATTTTGAATCCGGCGGACCAGTTCGCGGGCGATGCCCTCGGCGACCAGGGCATCGGTAATCACCACGTCAATCCCAACGGTGATGACTTTGTCGGCGGCAACGGCCAGTCCCTCGACCGGTTCGGTTTGGATGAGCAGTTCTTCCGGGGTTAGCTCGATATCCTGGTCCTCAACATGCAGGGTGACATTCTCTCCGGCCTGCACTTTAGCCACCAACTCGTTGGCGTCGGCTGCTGCCACCGCCTGGCGCACAGCCGGGATCAACTTACCCAGTTTGGGGCCCAACAATTTGAGGTTAGGCAGCACTTTGTAGCTGATCAACTCGCCGGCCTCGGCCACAAATTCCAGGGATTTGACGTTGAGCTCATCAACCACAATAGCCGTTAATTCAGCAGATAACTCTCTTTGGAATACACTGTCACTCTGCCCCACATGCACCAGGGCCCGGGCCAATGGTTGGCGGACCTTGATGTTGGCATTGCCCCGCGCCCCCAAGCCCAGGCTGGCAATGCGACGGGCCAAATCCATCTGGTCCAGCAGCGACTGGTCAATGGTTGCCTCATCTGCCTCCGGCCAGGCGCAATGATGCACCGACTCCGGAGCGCTGTCGTCTACACCACGCACCAGGTTTTGGTACATTACCTCGGTCACAAAGGGGGTGATTGGGGCCAATATTTTGATGAGCGTGGTCAAGACGTGATAGAGGGTAGCATAGGCCGCCTCTTTGTCGGCGTCATGCTCGCTGCGCCAGAAGCGGCGGCGGGAGCGGCGGACGTACCAGTTGGTCAGGTCTTCCAGTAAGGCCTGGATGGCCAGGGTTGGCCCGTAGGCGTCGTAATTTTCCAGGTTAGTCGTTACTTTGGCGATAACCTCGTTCAGGCGAGCCACAATCCAGCCATCCAGGGGATTTTCGGAGTTGGCGATGACCGTTTGTAGCGATGAATCGGGTGTCCACTCATCCAGCTTGGCATAAGTCACAAAGAAATTGTAGACATTCCAGAGCGGAATGAGGAATTGGCGGCGAACTTCGTCGGCCCGATGGTAGCCAAAGAGCAGGTTCTGCTCCGGCTTGTGGTTACAATACATCCAGCGCATCACGTCGACACCCATTTTGTCGGCCGCTTCGTTAAACTCAATGGCGTTGCCCCAGCTCTTGTGCATCGGCCGGCCATCCTCGGCCCACAGCGTGGCATAGCCAAAGTTACTCATAAAGGAGGGGCTTTTATCAATGATCGCTCCCATAACCAGCATGCTGTAGAACCAGTTGCGGAACTGGCCGGGGAAGCTCTCGCTGATCCAGTCGGCCGGATACCACTTGCGCCAATATTCGGGGTTTTGTCGATAGCGCAGGGTGCTAAAGCTGACGATACCGGCATCCAGCCAGGGGTTGCCGACATCAGCTATCCGATTCATCAAGCTACCACAATTCTCGCATTTCAGTTTAATTGAGTCAATCCAGGGACGATGCGGCGTGTGACCGGCAAATTCCTCATAACCGGCCACGGCCCGCTCTTTCAGTTCGATATCGTCGCCAACGACGGTCCAATGAGCGCAGGAGTCACATTCCCAAATGGGTAGAGCCAGGCCCCAGTAACGCTTTTTAGAGATCATCCAGTCGTGCATATTTCTGAGCCAGTCCAGCTCACGCTCCAGGCCAAAGGCCGGAATCCAGCGAATCTGGCGGGTGATGTCCATCAACAGGGGACGCAGTTTGTCCATACTGACGAACCACTCATCGACGAGCCGGAAAACCAACTCGGTTTTGCAGCGCCAGCAAGTTGGATAGCGGTGGGTGTAACCTTCAATATGGTAGAGCAGGCCCTTTTCTTCCAGGTTTTTAAAGATGGGGTCGGCTACCTGGCTGACTTGCATACCGGTCAGCCAGGCGAAGCCCTCGACAAAGAAACCTTCGTCGTTCAAGGGGGCCACAATCGGCAGGCCATATTCTTTGCCCAGGGCGAAGTCTTCCGCGCCAGCACCGGGAGCAATATGAACAATGCCCGTACCCTCTTCTTCGCCCACTTCATCCCAGGCAATCACTTGATGGGCCTCTTTGGCACTGACGCTAATACCCGCGATCAGTTCCTTGAGGTCGGTCCAGCCGCCCGGCTGCTGCACGGCCGGCAGGTCGTCAAAGGGACCGTCGTAGGTCCAGCCAACCATCTCATTCCCCTTCAGTTCGGCCAGCAGTTCGTATTTGCCGCGCAGCATATGGGGGGTGCCCCGGCTCAGGTAGAAGATTTCATTGGTCAACAGCATTTTGACCTTGATGTAATCCAGGTCCGGTCCCACGGCGGCGGCGACGTTGCTGGTCAAAGTCCAGGGGGTGGTGGTCCAGACCAGGAGGGCCTCGCCGGGCCTGTCCCGCAACGGGAATTTGACGGTTACACTGCGGTGGGTGATTTCAGCGTAACCATCGGTCACAATCTCGTGCTGGCTGATGCCGGTGGCACAACGGGGACACCAGGGCATCACGTCGGCCCCCCGGTAGAGCCAGCCGTTCTCGGAGCAAATTTTGAGGGCGCGCCAGATCATATAGTTGTTCTCATTGGAGAGGGTGTAGTAACTGCCGCCCAACTCCGGCATGCCCAGCCGGCCGACGATATTTTCAACTGTGTCGGTGAGCGTTCCCTCCGGTCCCTCAACAGTAATCACTTCTTCCGCGTTCTCGACGATTTTATCGGCCAGCCGGCCTAGTTGGTCGGTGTCGTTCCAGTCCATCCAGTAACCCAGGCGGAGCGATTGCTCGGTTTGCACGGCGGAGTAGCGCAGCACCCGCTCTTTGCACTTGTTGACAAAGGCGGCCATACCGTAATTTTCGATATCTTTTTTGTTTTTGAAGCCCATCTCCTTTTCGACTTCGACCTCGACCCACAGACCCTGGCAGTCGAAGCCCTGCTGGTAGCGCAGTTCGTGCCCGCGCATGGCCCAGTAACGATTGTAGACGTCTTTATAGGTCCGGCCCCAGGCGTGGTGCACGCCCATCGGGTTGTTGGCCGTAATCGGTCCGTCGATGAAACTCCATTTCGGTCGGCCTTTTTGCATGGCCCACAGTTTTTCAAAGGATTGATTGTCTTTCCACCATTGTAGGACCTCCTGCTCCTGTGCCGGAAAGTCTACGTCTGAGGGTACGTCTCTAAATGGCATTGGTTTTGCTCCTGAGTATAAAATTTTCTACTTAATCACTAATCTCTAACATAATGCGTTTGTTAATCTTACCTTTACTTTTATAACCGGCTATTTTAATTTTACCCACTTCTCGAGTATTGGCCACATGGGTACCGCCATCGGCCTGTAAATCCAGCCCCTCGATTTCGATGGTCCGCACCTCGGTGATACCTTCTGGCAGCAGGTTAATCTTGGTCCGAATCAGGTCGGGAATCTGAAAAGCCTCTTCACGGGGCAAAATCTTCACGTGAACATCACGGGCCGCCGCCACTTCGACGTTCAACTTTTTCTCGATCTCTTTAACCAACTCCTGGCGCAGCGTCTCAAATTCAAAATCCATGCGCCCCTTGAGCACGTCCATGTTACCGCCGGTTACTTGGGCCCCGTAATCCCGCCAGACCACCCCACACAGAATGTGGAAGGCGGTGTGGGTACGCATGAGCTTGTAGCGGCGGTCCCAATCCAGCTTACCGTGGACGGTACTCCCCTCTGCTGGCAGATCACCTTCCAGCCAGTGCCAGATATGCTCGCCCTGGCGTTTCACTTTGGTTACCAACTGGTCGTTAATCCAGCCCCGGTCGGGGGGTTGTCCTCCCCCGCCTGGATAAAAGGTGGTTTTATCCAGGGCCACGGCCTTTTCTTCGAAATTGACGGCCACCACAGTCGCCTCGAATTCTTTCAGATAGGCATCGGTGTGTGCTAGTAGCTCGGTCATGGTTCCTCCTGTCGATTTGCCAATTAATATTTTGGGTAACTGTTCACCTAAGAGTGACAAAAGAATAAAAAAACTCCCATCCCAAATATTGGGACGAGAGTCTAAATAACTTCCCGCGGTACCACCCAATTTAGTGTTTCCACTCACTCGATCGCCTACGGGAACTGAGTTCCGATAGGCGCACCTCGGTAACGGGAGGTGATCCCGGCTGAGTCTACTCGATGATAGATAACAATCTTTCGGTCAGCGGCTCAGGAAGGATTTTCAGCAAGGTTAATGTATCCGGCTTCCACCAACCCGGATTCGCTGGGACATACAGGCTTGCTTACTCGTTTCCGTCGTCGCCTTTTTATTATTATAGGTGGAAAATATATCACGAAGCAGTCTTACTGTCAAGTTGCTAAAAATCGATGTTAGCGAGGGTGCAATTCAATATTGCAAAAATCTTAAAATCGCCTAAAATATAAGAGAATTTGTACCTATATCAGTTGTGGGTGGGTTCCAAACTCATCATTTATCATTCCAAACTCATAATTCCCAATTGTGGGGGTGGATGTCGTCCGGTGGCGGCCCTGGTCTTCAAAATCAGTGGGCGGTTGCGAGCAGCAAGCGTCGGTGGGTTCGACTCCCATTCACTCCCGCCAGTTCGCTTTCAGTAAAAGCTGGAGATTGAAAGTATAAAAATCCTTCAATCTCCAGCGTTTTGTTTAGGATAGATAATATGGCTGACTGCTGAAAGCCGACCGCTGATAACTTATATGTGAATCGCCTGACCCAGGGTGACGTGGGCAGCCTCCATCACCACCTCACTCAGGGTCGGGTGCGGGTGAATAGTATGGGCCAGTTCTTCTAAGGTGGTTTCCAGGCCAATCATCCCCGTCGGTCCGGCCAGCATTTCCGTTACATGGGGGCCAACCATATGCACCCCCAGCACCTCGTTGTATTTATTCTCGGCCACAATCTTAACAAAGCCCACGTTATCATCTAAGCCCAGCGCTTTGCCGTTCGCCTGGAAGGGGAACTTACCGGTTTTGACATCGTAACCTTGTTCGCGCGCCTCGGCTTCGGTTAAGCCGACCGAGGCCACTTCTGGATGGGTGTAGGTACAGCGAGGCATATTTTTGTAATTGAGCGGGCGGGTTTGATGGCCGGCGATTGCTTCGGCGGCCACAATCCCTTGCGCGCTGGCCACGTGGGCCAGGGCTAGCTTGCCGGTCACGTCGCCAATGGCGTAAATGCCCGGCACGTTGGTTTCCATCTTTTCGTTTATCTGAATGAATCCCCGGTCAGTATTGACCCCCACGGTTTCTAAGCCCAGGTTATCACTGTTGGGAGCGACGCCGATGGCAATCAGGGCCTTCCTGGTCTGTATGGTTTCGGTTTGCCCATCTTTACTGACGGTGAAGGTGACGTCGTCGTTGATTTCGACTTTCTCAACTTTGGTTCCTGTTTCGACCTTGATGCCGGCCCGCTTAAATTGCTTTTCCACTTCCTGGCCAATCTCTTCGTCTTCCAGGGGCAATACGTTGGGTAACATTTCAACCACCGTGACCTCACTGCCGTAGCTGTGGAAGATATGGGCGAACTCCATACCAATAGCCCCGGCGCCAACGACCACCAACGAGTCCGGCACTTCAGTCAGGGCCAGGGCATGGTGATAGGTCATCAGCTTGTCCCCATCAATCTCCACGCCGGGAATACTGCGGGCCCGAGCCCCGGTGGCAATGATGATGTTTTTAGCGGTGTGAACCTGGCCATTGACTTCCACTTCGGTTTTGCTTTTTAGTTTGCCTGTCCCCTCGATAACCTCAATATTATTCTTTTTCATCAAAAAGCCGATGCCTTTAACCAATCTCTGGCTAACCCGACGGCTCCGCTTCTGGGCGGCACTGTAATCAATGCTCAGGTTATCAAAGCTAAAGCCAAAAGCCTTGCCTTGTTTGAGCAGGTTAATCACTTCTGCGTTGCGTAGTAACGATTTGGTAGGGATGCAGCCCCAGTTTAGGCAGATACCGCCCATGTGTTCCCGCTCGACCACGGCCGTTTTCTGGCCAAGCTGGCTGGCTCGGATGGCGGCTACATAGCCACCCGGCCCCCCCCCAATCACAATCGTACCATAATTACTCATAGATTCACCTTCCTAATATAAAAAGTCGTTTTGAAGAAATTTGACTTGTGCAGTTGGCTCACCTTCCCGGACGCTACAAGGACTGCACTGGACGAAATAAGGCTACATTTGCAAATTTTGGTCCAATTAAAGCCGCTTTATAGCTTCCGGGAAAGTTGTTCAACCTGACCGCGTATCCCCTTCAAATTTGTGGGTAGTGTAGGGGCGGGGCAAGTCGGAGCATAGCTTGTTTGTTTCGACTACCACCAATCCGACTTGCCTCGCCCTTACTTTTGGAGAGGATACCTAACCGCACAGGTTAAAAAATTTTGTGCATTATAGCACTATTATCATCAGAGGCGAAAAGCGATAGAAGGTGTTGATGGTCGGGACAAACAAATTCTCTAAATTAGGGTCATAATTGGCACTCCGCCCATTTCCATGTAAAATATAATCATAGTGAATCTTAATACTTAAGGGAATAAATAAAGGAATGGAAAAACAAAATCCAGCCTATATCACCATTGTCGAAGGTCCCCCCCCTGATTTCCGCGATGTCTCTAATGAATGGACGATTGGGGTTTTAGAAGGTACAGAGGGTAGTGGCATTGCCCTGTGTGAGATGCGCACCTTTAATGGTCCCCAACTGGTCGAACGTTGCCAGGATGCCTGGCGTGAAGGGCGTCTGGCCCGACTGGATTTCCCTACCGGTGACGGTGGGGAAAGGGGAGAGCTTGATATTTTGGCAATTCGCTGGGAAGAAGTTGAGGAGGGACACAAATTATATTTGTGGGTTAGAGTATAAAAGTATCCTTTTAAATTTGTGGGTAACGTAAGGGCGGGGCAAGTCGGATTGGTAGCTGAAACAAACAGGCTATGCTCCAACTTGCCTCGTCCTTCCTTTTGGAGGAGGCCAAAGTGCACTTTGGCCTCCTAATTTTCCTCCTTGAGGGCGCCCTGTAAGAGCATGGTGTCTACTCAAAGACAGTGGCTGATCACAACAGTCTTTCTGATAAGTTCACCTCAGGAAACTGCTCAGGGCCTGTGCTCCCATCTGATTTGGGCAGCCTCATCGTTATCTCTGTCCAATTCCCCGTTGAATCCCTGGTAATCGTTAACGATCCCCCAATGGCCTGCGCTCGAGCGTGCAGGTTAGCCAGGCCGGCTCCACCCTTGTCCACAGGTCGGGCCGCTGCCTCGACCGGGTCAAACCCTTGGCCGTTGTCAGAAACGATCGTGTAGAAATGATGGTCATCCTCTGACAGGATCAGGCGTACATTTTTTGCCTCAGCATGTTTGCGCACGTTTAGCAGCGCTTCTTGAACAATCCTGAACAGGCCCAGCGTCTGTTGGGCGGAAAGGGCCGGAAGCTGGCCTGACCACTCGAAACGATATTCTACCGGTGGCCCGCCCCGTTCCAGATGGGTATCAATGGCGTGTTGCAGGTACGTATGCAAGTCCGCCTCCGGTTTGATCTGCGGAGGGCGCATGTCGGCAATCATCTCCCGCACCTGGCTCGAGGCCAATTGAATCCGTTCCTCCATCTCGGCCAGGACCTTGCTCAGCATCTCCAACTGACCCTGCTCCAACAGTTTGCCGCAGATACCCGCTTGCAGACCCAGTTGAAGCGTGGTTTGGGCCACGCCGTCATGTAACTCCCGGGCGGCGTAGCGACGTTCATTTTCAAGGGTACTCAGTAGCGAATCACTCATACGATCGATCCTTTGACGTAATGACAACGTTTAATTGTAGCATGATTAAGTCGGAATGGCTACTACTATGACGGGAAGGGGAGCGACGACTGATTCTGGGAAAATGGTGTAGAGGCTGAAAAAAGCTATAATTCCCTCCAAATGAACAAAAAAGATCAAAAGGGGGGAATGATGAGTAAAGCAATCCCAGAAGAAGTACAG
>DAOUMU010000328.1:0-43497 GCA_034409055.1 Anaerolineae bacterium | reverse complement strand
TAAAGTCATCAAAAAGACGACCAAGCGGCCAAAATCGGCCAAAAAAGTGGCCTGAAACTCGGTTTTTAAGGTTCAAATCGTTAGTCTGGCTACTGCCAGGTTAGTTCACTTTGTCTAAATTCAAGATGCCAAGACAAGAGACCACCAATTTGATCTAATTTTTATCTCGGGCGCAGCGGAAACCAACCGTGGGATAGCCATAGGTCGGCTCCTGGTGTCGGCGATTGGTCGGCCGGGCCTGGTCCAGGGGATCGGCAAAAGAAGCACCCCGCACAACGCGTCCGCTTCCCTCGCCGCGGCGGTGGCTCGGTCCGGTCGGATCTGTGTCGTCGGCCAGGCTGTAATAATCCACCTTGTACCAATCAAACACCCATTCGCTAACGTTACCGGCCATATCCATTACCCCGCTGGGCGATTGATCGGTCGCAAACGAGCCGACGACCGTGGCTTTTCCGATAGAGGTGTCACCCACATTGGCCCGGCCTTGGCCCGCCTCATTGCCCCAGGGCCACTGTAATTTGGCTCCCCGCTCGATATGCCAACTGGCCGCCATCTCCCATTCGGCCTCGGTGGGCAAACGCTTACCCCGCCAGGTACAATAACGGTTGGCTTCAACCCAGGGGACGTTGATCACCGGATGATTATCAAAAGCCGGGTCATTCAGGTAATGCGCTTCGGTCTGGCTGGCGTCACGGGTGGGCGCGGCACACCCCCCGGTCTGAACGCAGCGCCAATATTGACCCACGCTCACCTCGGTCCGGTCAATCTCAAAAGCCGACAGGCTGACCGGATGGGCCGGTCTTTCGTCAGCTTCGCCCAGGCCAGGTGGACTACCCATAGTGAAAGTTGTGGCCGGTATAACCAACATAACCTCGTCGACCGGGGTGATGGCTTCTGGCCGGAACTCCAAAGGCATCGGGGCCGTTTCCGAAGCCTCGATTTGCCAGACCAGAATATCCAGCGGCCGCAGAGCCCAGCCACGTCGGCCATCCCACAGCTCCACCTCCAGCCAACGCCAATCTTTGCTGTGTCCCGTAATTCTGACCGGCCGTCCCTGGCCAAAGCGAGCCAGTAAAGCCGCCGAATCATCGGGAGCAGCCCGGACCAATAGCACCTCCTTCTCGGGCACGGTCAACTGGGCAGAAGCACCGGACCGGATGACCAAGAAGACACCCAGCATAAAAATGACAACAAGCAGCGGAATGACGAAGCAACCGATCATCATTTGCGTGGTCGGCCGCGGCGCGGCAGGGCGGGTAGATCGTGGTTTACTTTGAGCTTCTATAGACATTCAGATAATGCACAGCACTGTGTGTTTTTGACTCGTAGTAACGACTTTAGTCGTTGTTGTTGCCTGGAACGACTGAAGTCGTTACTACCTGTGCCCGTCTGGGTACAAACTCAAAATCTTTTTCTGGGCAACTATAGCAGGTCGCAGGTCGCAGGGTAGCAAACTGCCACTTTGCCACTTTGTTACTTTGTCATTTTGCAACCTTGCTACTTTGCTACTCTGCGACCTGTTCAAGCGGCAACAAAGGAATAATATTTTCCTCCGTATTCCAACGCAAAGGGGCAGGCAATCCCTCCAGCTCCATCCGTACCTGGCAGAGGTCAATACAATCTCCACACAGAATACATTGACCGAAGCCACCACTCATGAGGTCTTTAAAGTCCATTTCCCGGGGCGAGAGGTCCATCGGACACACCTGGGTGCAGAGACCGCAATCAACACAGGCCCGGCTGGTGTCAAAGATAACTCGCAGCGAATTCTTTTGGGTCACCACGGTCAAATACATGCCAAAAGGGCAGATTGTCTGGCAAAACTTAAAGCCCATTTTGTGCAAAATGACAAACCCAATCAGGACCAGCAGGCCAAAGACGGCCCAGACCGGGCCAAAATAGGGGTGCCGGGGCTCAATCAACGTACCCAGGTCAATCGTCCAATTCATCACCACCAACGTGGCCGTAATAGAGAAGATAAGATTGGCCGAGGCCAGAATGAGCGGACGACCCTGGTGACGGCGCAGGAAATGGTTGAGTATCATCCCCAGGCGGTTGAGCAAGCCCCACGGACAAATCCAGCCGCACAGCAATCGTCCCACCAGGTAATTCTCAAAAAAGTTGATAAAGTAGGTCCCTAACCACAGCATGACCACCGTTTGCAAGGCAATGACCATCGAGACCTCATAGCCCAACAGCCAATACTGGTCATTGGTAAAATCCAGCTTGAGCCAGCGTAGTTGTGGTACCAACACAAACGAAATCACAATCAGGGCCTGTACCACCCAGCGATACTTGGTATAGGTCGTCACCGGTTTCCAGTGGGCCAGGCGTACCTTGGGAATTCTGGTTTCTCTGAACGTTGGATAATCGAAAAATGTTGGTTTAGCCATTACCAAGCCCCTTTAGGCAATTCCAAAAAAATACCTGTGCCCGCCTGTGCCCTGTAGGTAGTACGGGTACCTGTGCCCTGTGGGTAGTATGGGTAATGCTCCCAAAACTGTATCGTCCGCGTGTTACGTGTTGCGTGTTGCGTAAGGGTTTTCGGCCAAATTTAACACGCAGCACGCAACACGCAGCACGATTTTGGGAGCATTTAAATTCTGGAACTCCCTTAAACCGTCGGCGGTCCGCTCATAATGGCCGTGATAGTTAAAGCCGAGATAATAATAATAGCCAGGGCCACAATGACCACCATCACCAGGGCTATACTGTTTGAGTTATTGTTGTCTTCTTGTCTTGCCATGCGCCTGCTTCCTCTCCTTGTTTAAGCCGACTGCGGGCCTAAAGACCCGCCCTAAAAGAGCAAAGCCCTATCGGGCTAAAATTTGACTTTTTAGGGTGCTTTTAGCATCCTTTGCTCTTTCAGCCCGATGGCTTTTTAGACTGCGGGCCTAAAGACAATACTTTTCAAATAACGATCATATCATTCTGAACGGAGCGTAGCGGAGTGAAGAATCTCCACACTGCTAGCCCCAGTACATCCAAATTTGCTCTAGCTGGACCACAGTCCAGCGGCCAAAACGCGGAGTGTGATCCGTTCCGGGCTTGAAAATTGGATCTACTGAGCCTATCGATGACCTGCAACTGAGGAGATTCTTCGGCTTTGCCTCAGAATGACATGCTATGAAACCTCTTATTTGAAAGGTATTGGGCCTAAAGACCCGCCCTAAAAGAGCAAAGCCCTATCGGGCTAAAATTTGACTTTTTAGGGTGCTTTCAGCATCCTTCGCTTTTTCAGCCCGATGGCCCTGCCCTGTGGGTTAGCCTGCGGGCCTAAAGACCCGCCCTAAAAGAGCAAAGCCCTATCGGGCTAAAATTTGACTTTTTAGGGTGCTTTTAGCATCCTTCGCTCTTTCAGCCCGATGGCTTTAGCCTCGGGCTTTCGGTTTCGCTTGAAATCTATCATCCTTGGCAAACAAAAGCGACTTTTCAGCACAAATTGTTTGCTCAAACCGTGAAAAACCGGGTTTCTCCACACATGCTTCCGGTTCCTCTGCTTGCGTAACTTTATTCGCCTTGATCCCACGCAGTTGCCCCCCTAACAGAACCACGCTCAACAAGGTTAACAGTCCCAGCCCATTTCTGACCCGGCTGACCTTTCCAAAGGCCTCCTCCCACTCCGTAACCAAACTGATCTTGTCGACTCCGGTGATGCCGGTCACTTCACTCAGATTCGGAACTTGACCCGGCTGCCACTCACCCTGCACGGTCACCAGGTCACCCGGACGAAAGCCGGTACGCTGGCGGTCACCGTCGGCCACGGTATGGCCTTCGTGCTGAATGACTCGCTCGCGGGTCAAGCTGGGCATAATGGCCAGGTGCCCATCGGGCAGGTCCATCACAAACGCCGGAAAAACCAGCTCAAACTCCTCCCGAAAACGCACTTCACGACCGTCGGCCGGACGCTCCTGGAAGATGATCAGACCGGCAGCCACCCCTTCACCACCTGGCCCCATAGCCTCAGCAACCTGTGCCCGCTTTTTGGGTATGCGGCCACGAACCATAATCACCTGGCCCGCCGGCATCCTTTCCAATTCTGACAGGCGGGTTACTTCTGGAATGTTCTGGTACACCTCAAATTTGCCTTTGACTTGACTGTAGGCCAGTTGGCTGGCCAGGAAAAAAATCAGTAAGACCGGCATAAAAAATATCATTGTACCCGTCAGCCAATTACTCTTGCCAATAACCTTAAACATATTTACGCCTCACTGCCTAACCCCTGGCCCCTAACCCCCGACCCCTATTCATGCTGCCAATAGCCCTAAACATATTTACTCCTCACTGCTGCCATCAGGCGCGACCGGCGCCCGGCTGAAAATATAAATAAGCCAGACCATCCCCAAAGTACCACTGACTGCCACCAGCCCCATTAAGCCGGCCACCCATAGGGGCACACCGCCCAGCACTTGCTCCAACGGCGTGACTAAAGCAACCTCCTTTCCCCCCTGTGGGGGGCCGGAGGGGGCCATCGTGGAATAACTGAAAATAGCCGTCAGGGCAATGATGATCGGCAAAATTTCGATGAGCGTTTTTAAGGGCCACTTTTGGCCTGGCTTGACTGTTTCTGAGTTAGAAAGCTCTTGGCTCGAGGAGGAGGCCGAGGGGCCATGCCCCCCCTTTACCTCCAGGTATTGCTCGCCGGATACACCCTTATCTTCAGTCATACTCATAACTCCAATGCTCGGAAATCAGAAACCAGGTTTTTCGCTTGCTAAGGCATTTTTGGTGCTCCAGAATGCTCAAAAGGCAACGATTAGCTTGGTTCAGACGACAAAAAACCTGGTTTCTCTCCCCGTGTCGGGTAATGAAATCTTTAGTCATACTCATAACTCCAATGCTCGGGGTCGGCCTGGGAGAAATCGGCCTTGGACCAGGCCAACCACATCCAGACCAGCCAGATGACCATCACCGGGATCATCACCACCGTGGCCAGGCTGATGAGCCAGACAAAACCGGAGGTGAATACCGTGTCCAGGGCCACGATTTGAGTGACGGTCTCGTTGAAAAATTCTTGTCTGGTGAAGACGCTAATGGCCACCAGGGCCGGCATGGTGAACATACCAATGACACCCCACACAATAATCTGCCGGGTGGACAAGCCACTCAACCGTCGATTTCCTTTGGCATCGACGGCACAGACAGCCCCTTCGGCTGGCCGGGGACCGCGTACGACCCAGATCATAAAGGCCAGCACAAAGTAAAAGGAAAATGCAACCGCCAGGACGGTCTCAATAGAGCTATAGTAGGTCGAAATGAAAGCACCGATGGTCGTACCTGCCGTCAGGCTGGCTATAGCCGACATACTGAGGGGCAGATGGCATGGACAAAAAATCAAAGCCGAGATCGGCCAAAACTGTTGTTTCAGAGACCTCAAGAAATTTTGTATCATCCTAATCCTCCATTATCCAGATCGATTTTCTCTTGCTCTAGCCAGGTTCGTAACCTGGCGGCCTTGGCTCGTTTTAGGGTCATTTCTGCTCTAGCCAGGTTCGTAACCTGGCGGCCTTCCGCCACCAGCACCCAGCCCACACCCAACAGGCCTTAAAACTTAAGAATACGCAAAGAATTCCCGACCACCAGGCCGCTACTAATGACCATAGCCGCAGCGGCCAGTACGGGGTGGAGCATCCCGGCCATAGCCAGGCCTATGCCGATGACGTTATAAGCAAACGCCCAGGCCAGGTTCCAGCCAATGGTGCGGTAGGTTCGCCGGGCCAGGGCCATGGACCAGGTCACCTGGGTCAAGTCGTTACCCAGCAGACTGATGTCGGCCGCCTCGCGGGTAACGTCGGCCCCGCACCCCAAAGCAAGGCCCACGCTGGCCCGGGCCAGGGCCGGGGCGTCATTCAGACCGTCGCCCAACATGGCAACCGGCCCCTTAGCCTCGGCCTTTTCAATCAGGCTGACCTTATCGTGCGGCAGCAACTCGCTTTGCACGGCCACCCCCAAATGTTGGCTCAGGGCTGTCCCGGCCGCCGCACTATCACCGGTCAGCACCCGGATAGAAAGCCCCTGGTTTTGCATGGCGGCCAGGGCCGGCTGGGCCGTAGGCCGAATCTCTTCAGCCAGGCCCAGCAAGCCCTGTACCACTCCTCCCCAACCGACGTGAATAACCGTCAATCCCCCTTGCGCCAGACGTTGGCGCTCGTGCAGCAAAGCATCGGACAGGTCTAACCCTTGTTGCTCGACCAGTCGCCAACTCCCGACAAACACTTCCTGCCCCTCTACCCAACCCCTAATACCCAGGCCGGGCATAGCCCGAAACTTCTCGACCGGCAGCAGGGATAACCCCTGGGCCTGGGCCGCAGCCTGAATGGAACGAGCCAGAGGGTGTTCAGAGCCGTGTTCTAAAGAGGCGGCGATTTGCAAAAGAGAATCTGCGAATCTGCGAATGGGCGAATGGCGAATCTGCGAATGGCGAATCTGCTCACCCTCCGGTACTACCTCCTCTCCCCCCTGTGGGGGGCCGGGGGGGCCCTCAACAATCTCGGTTAACCTGGATTGCCCCGTTGTCAGCGTACCGGTTTTGTCGAGGAAGATACGCCGAATTTTTGACAACTTTTCCAGGGTCAGACTGTTACGAATCAGGATGCCCTTTTGAGCAGCCCGGCCTAACGCGGCCCAGATGGCCAAGGGAGTGGCAATGCCCAGGGCACACGGACAGGCAATCAGTAACACCGCCAATCCGGTTAACAACCCCCATTCAAAATTCACCTGCCAGGTCCAATAAATGAAAGTACCCATAGCCAGGAGAATGACGGTGGGGGCAAAGTAGGCCGCCACCCGGTCGGCCAACTGCTCGATGGGAGCCCGTTGCAAGCGGGCTTCTTCCAGCAAACGGGCCAGCTTACCCATCACCCGCTCTTCACCAACCTGGGTCGTTTCGACCACAAAGCTGCCGTCAAGGTTAATGGTGCCGGCGTAAACCGTGTAGCCAGGACCTTTATAGGCCGGGGCAGACTCGCCGGTGATATTGGCTTCGTTCACGCTGCCCTCGCCAGTGATCACCCGGCCGTCCACGGCAAAGTTTTGGCCGGGACGAACCCGGATACGGTCGCCCACCCGCAGTTGCTCGACCGGCGTACGGACCTCTTGACCGTCGGGCCTCAGCAGGCTGGCCTCGGTCGGGGTGCGGGCCAACAGTTTATCCAGGGCCTTATTGCCCTCCACCTGGGTTCTGGCATCGAGCCAGCGGCCCAGGGTGACCAACAGCAGGGTCATCGTGGCTGTTTCAAAGTAAGTATGCCCCCGGCCGGTGAAGGTAGCGTAGACCGACAGGCCATAAGCGGCCAGACTGCCTGCGGCAATCAGGGCACTGGTGGTTAAGCGGCCATACACCTGAAAGGTAAAGATGGCATCTTCCAGAATGGGCAGAGCCAGCAGTAGCACGGCGGGGGTGGCGAAAAGCATCGCCATAACCTGCAGGATGGAGCGCACGCTCTGGCCACTTTCACCCCAGTCGGCGAAAAAGAAGTCGGAGTAGAGGGCCAGACTGAGTACCATCACCATCATGGCCAGGAAGGCATTGAGCATAAGGCGGGAGAGGGTATTGCCGGCCTCTTCCGCCGGGTCGCCGCAGATAATCCCCCGGCAACAAGGGGCATTGAGATCCAGCCCGGCCTGCCCCATGGCCCGGTGTAAATCCACGCCCCGGGCCAGGTCCGGGGCAACAACTTCGTAAATGTGGCGGCAGCCATAACAACAAAACGTTAACGCCTGGTCGTCAAAGGTGTCGGTAATCGGGTGGGTGGCCGGCAGACCACACAGGACGCACGCTACCATAACATCACCCCTCCAATGGCGGCGTGGGCCACCTGCCCATTTAAGGCCAGGCCACGTAGAGCGAGCTGCAAGCCGACCAGGACCACTAACATGGCGGCAAGGTGGTAAAGGTGGCCCCGTAAGCGTTTACTCAGCAGCGAGGCCGAGAAACCAAGACCCAACATCGCCGGCAGGGTCCCCAGACCGAAAATCAGCATAATGCTGGCCCCTTTTAGAGGGTCGCCGCTAATCGCAGCCAACAGCCCCATCGCATAAACAGGGCCACAGGGTAACAAACCGTTGGTCAAGCCCAGGGCAAAGGGGGCGGCTGGATGGTTAGAACTCATCAACTGCTTGATCCAATCAGTGATCAGGCCGGTCAAAGCCACAGAAGCAAGCCAACGCTGGAGGGGCAATAGTCCCAACAGACTCAGCCCCAACAAAGCCATTAACAGACCGAGGGCGATGGAGATAACCCCTTGCCAATCACGAATGGCCGTAGCCAAGACGTAGCCCATAGCACCCAAGGCCGTGCCAAGCCCAAGATAAGTGGCTAGCCGCCCTGTTTGGAAAAGCCCGAGGGATGTAGAGACCTCTCGCCTTTCGGCCCGACGACGCATAGCAAAGGCCCCAACCAGGGGACCACACATCCCCACACAGTGGCTCAGGCCCGTCAGCAGGCCGGTACCCAAAAGCACGAAAAAACTTGAGGCCGTGGTGGGGTGATTGACCGAGCAAACGCTGTCAGGCTCTAACAGATTCGTTGCGGCAAGGGCAGCTTTATTCTGGGTTGACCATTGGGTATTGGGGTTACAAGCTGTCAGCAACAATAACAGCACCAGCCCAAACCCGATCCCTATTTTCCAACGTACCACCGCTTTCAATCTCCTCTGTAAATAGACCTTGTAAGACAAACTTAAGTTTGCCCTACGGTACGAATATTTTCATCATTGGTGGTGTGTCAACACTCGTGATAACTCCTCTGGTGTCGTTAAAACGCACCGGGTAAACCGGAAATCAGGTAGATCACCGCCCACAGAATAAAGGTGGCCCATCCGGCCAGTATCCAGATGGGTAGGGCCGAACCTTCATAGACTTGTTTACTATCACCAAAGTCCGCCTGCCAATGCTCCGAGGGGACCTCATGGGGAAACCCAGCGCCCGAAGGTATTTCGGGTGTCTCAAGAGGCGTTGTTTCGGTCACCGCTGCTTCGGGTTGCGGAGTGACTTCCTCTTCTGCTCGAGGCGGTTTTTCGCGCCACTTAAAGAGGTCCAAACCAAAAGGTTTGTCGAGCCAGATGGTGATAAGAACGGCGATCAGGATGGCCACCAGGGATAGGTTAGCAAAACCATAAAGTCGCAGGGGCGCTTGCAAAACGACAGTCATAAGGACCACAGAGATGGCATAGCCGGCCCCCAGGGCTACGATAAAGAAGAGAGTGGCTTTCTGAGAGGGTCGTCTCATGATATTTCCTTCCTACTCGTAAAAGAGCTTGTTTTGACGCTCTAATTTTTCGTACTCTTCTTCTTGCAACAGCATATCACGCTTGGGATTCTCGATGTCTTTGTAATGTCCCCCGGCCCAGGCCCAGGCAGCCAGGAGTAAGAACCCCCCACTGATAAAGAAATAGGGCAACACGGTGGCGGTGACAATGCCGGGCAAAATACCGGTCACCGAAGCCGCGACGAATTCGTAAAGCTTGAACATAAAGGTGATTCCGGCTGCGCCAACCGCAACCGCAATGATCATAACCGATAAAAATTTACCATCCTTCAAACTATTTTTGGCCATTGTTATTACTCCTCGTTTATTGCTGTGCTGCGTTACTACCAAGCCATTGCATATAGGTAACGATGGCAATGCCCTTCTTATTAGGTTGGCGGCCATCAAAGAACCAGGTATACCGGGGCATGACCGACGTCGGAGCGACTGACTGGGGATTGTAGAAGTGGGCCACGTGCCAGTCATTGGAACGAAAACCGGACTCTCGGGAGAGGTCGGGACCAACGCGCCGGGTGCCCATAAGTTGCGGCATCATCAGCTCATGCTGCTGCTCGGCGGCGGTCGAAACCGGGCCGAAGCGAACGTCCTCATTGGCCACAGGTCGCACTTGTTGGGTGTGGCAGTGCCAACAGGCTTCGGCAATGTAGACGTTACGGCCCAGGTTCAGAGCTTCGCGGTAATTCTCCGGGGTAGGCCCACCTGGATAGTATTTATCGAATTGCTCCGGGTATTGCTTGGACAGGGCAATAAAGTAAGGGCTAACATCCTGCGAGATCTCATCCAGGGTGGTATAGGGTAAATCGCTCACCGCCTGTACGGTCACCACCCCCGAGACAATAAAGGCCAGGACAAAGAAGCCAACACCGGCCACCAGGAATATAAAGTGGAATTTCTCAATCGTTTTTTCCATAATATCTTTCTCCTACATTACTTGGCTGCTGGAACGGGCGCTTGTAGACCCACCCCTGCTTCTTCGGCTTCGGGAGTGGTAGCGGTCATATACATGTTAAAGCCAAACAGAACCACCCCGGCGAACATGAGCAAACCGGTCGCCGTGCGGAAGAGCCAGATCAGGCGCACCGATTGGAGTGACACTTCCCAGGGAGCCAGACCTTTCCAGAGAAACCCTTCTACCAGGCCGGCGGAAGTCAGGGCCACAAACATCGAAGCCAGGCCAATGGTACACATCCAGAAAACCCACTCGTGCAACGCCGGCGACCACCAATTTTTTCGATTTAGAACACGCGGCCACAGGTCGGTGATAATGCCGATCAGCCAGAAGCCAAAGGTCCCGAACATAATCAAGTGGGCGTGACCGACCACCCAATCGGTGAAGTGGATGAATTCCTGGGCCCAAAACTGAACGTGGACGGCGCATTGGATGCAGGTAACGACATAGAAGACCATGCCGGTGTAAAACCAGCGGACGGGCATGTTGGTTACCGGGGCCATCTCCCGGCCCCGTAACGTCATGAAGAAGTTGATAAAAACGGTGACGACCATAATTTCGATGGCGACGGTGGAAACAACAGCCCCGAATTGAGCGAACATAGGGATGGTGCTATAGATAAAGTGATGCACCCCTTGTAGGGGGTAAAAGAAGGCCAGCCCCCAAAAACCCAATAAGGAGACCGCGTGGCTCCAAATCGGCTTTTTCAATAGCGAGGGGACAAAATAGTACATCATGCCCCAACCCAGGGGGGTCACCAGCAAGCCGACCAAATCGTGAATGAAGAGACCAACAAAGGTGGCTCCACCCGCCCCGGGGATAAACTCCGGTAGATAATTGCCCATCGCGTAGGTTAAGATCACCCAGATGAAGGCTACCGAGAAATACCACAGGCTAACGTACATGGGCTGCTTGCTGCCAAATTTAAAGATAGGGGTTAGAAACTGAATGGCCACCAAAACCAGTCCCACCATCACCAGGGTGTCAACGGGAAAGAGCCAACTGCCATTGGGGGACAAAACGTTGGGCGTTTCGCCCCACTCAACCGCCTGACCGTGACCGGCCAGGATACCGACCACCGTCCACAGGACAATAAAGAGGTAAACCCAGAAGATCAACCAGCCCAACCTATCACTCAGGACTTTACGCCTGGTCAGCCGGGGTACGGCCCAATAAAGAGCGGCCAGAAAAACATTGACGATAAAACCGTAGGCCATCCCATTGGTATGTATCATCCGGATACGACCTGGGGAGAGGAACTCAATGCTGGGAAACGGATACATATTATTTGCAGGGCATAGAAGATACCCAACAACATAGCAATGATTAAAAAGGCAAAACCGGCAATAATGTGTGATCTAACTAAGCCCAGGTTAATCAAGGGCTTCTGCTCTTGAATAGCAACGGTCATCTATCTCTCCTTTCATTTTTGCTCTGATAAATATTGGGCCAGGGTGTCTACTTGCTCAGAGGTTAAAAGTTGGCCAAAATTTTGAGGCATCACCCCCTGGGGACAGGGACCGGCCGGACATTCCCCGGCAATCACGGCATTGGGGTTGAGGATGGACTCAACGATTTCATCCACGCTGAGACGACCACCGACCTGGCTCAGATTGGGGCCAACCCCACCCACACTACCCAGCACGTCGAGTTGATGGCAACCGTTGCAACCGGCGTTGGCAAATAGTTCCTCGGCCGTTGTCCCTTCAACTAATGCGGTCCCAGCCGAGGCCTGAACCGGTTCTGTCGCCTGCCAACCACCCTTTCTCAGGCTCTTGATGTAAGTGACCGCATCTTGAATTTCTTGATCGGTGAGCAGAGGAAAGGCGGGCATAGCTGAGCCGGGAATGCCGTTGCGTATGGTGACCTTCAGACTTTCGTCTGAGGGGAGTGAACCCGGTGGCTCGCCAAAATAAAAAAATTTATACTTACCACTGACAAAATTCCTGGGGAGGGGATTGAGAAATGAAGAGGCCTCCCCATCCCCTAAGCCATTTTCGCCGTGGCAACCAATACAGTAGGTTTCGTAGGTTCGTCTCCCGCTGCTCCGTTCATCCGCGCTGAAGACATACCCCCGAAATAAATCTGGACTGATAATGACTAGAAAAACGAGCACCAGAGCTAACCCTGCCAACCAGGAGAACATTCTGGCAATCATAAAATTTTTCTTCTCCTTCCCTCAATTGAGTATGTAGGGCAAGTTGCTAACTTGCCCGTAATACCGTTGACAAGTTGGCAACTTGCCCTACAAGAAATTTTCTATAGTATCAAGTTACTACCTGCCATCCGACTTTGGCTTTGAGAAACGAATGGCTCCGACCAGGTCAGCCGGAGTGACATTTTTCACCCACTCTCGATGATGGACGATCATTTGATTGCCGGTCAGGGTCAAAAAAATGACCTGGCGTTCTTCGTCGCCGTTTACCAACTGTGAAACCAGTTCAGCTTCCCGTAGTTGGGAGTCGTCGTGATCCACCACAATGGCTTCAACTTCAGGCGTGTTGAGGATGGACCGAGCCTCCTCCAGGTTGTTGGCCGTAGCAACCACGGTAATCTCTTCTGTCTGTAGCAGACGGGTGATTGCCTCGGCAAACAGGGGATGGCTGGAAATAATGAGGACCCGGCAACTTGTCACACAAGACTCCATCTAGCCATAGGATCAACCTGGCCGTAATGTGCAAGTAGCATACTCTATTAAAAACAATCTGTCATCACAAATGTAGGTGATTTAGGGATCATAAAAAGGAGTGATTTGTTTTATCACCCTTTTGGGTGATGGGGGGTGAGATAAACAGCTTTTAAGGTACTTTAGGGCAAGACGATTTGGTACCTTTTGCTACACAAAACCGGTACCTTTGTGTCTACAACTTCGTTCATTTATTCTTTATAATTAAAATGGCGTAAAAGGGATTTCAACCTTCTATTAAGGAATAAACTGGGTGGTTTTGCCCTGGGACAGGGCCTGGGGGCGGAGAAGGGTTACGAACAGGCCACTTTAAACTTGTCGCCGGGCGATTTGGTTATTCTAACCAGTGATGGGGTAGCCGAAGCTACGAATGGAGCCGGTGAACTGTTTGGTTTTGAACGATTGGCCCAGGTCATTTGGCCGCCAGCCGTTAGTCGTTAGCCAGGAATCCCCCCTCAAGCAGGCAAACGAAATCGAACATCTAAAATCGAAAATTGCCACGCTGCCCCCTGATTTGCTGACCAACCTGGAACAGGCTATGGTCCGCCTTGACATGGATACGGTTAACCGTCTGATTGACGAAGTCCGCCTCCATCATGCTGCCGTGGCTGATAGGCTGGCCACGTTGGCCGATGATTTCAGATATGACGAGATTTTGACCCTCATTCGAGCAGCAAGGAACCGAAATGAGCAAATCTAAAGTTGAGCCCCATGTACCGGCAAGCATCTTGGTGGTAGATGATACGCGCGCTAACTTGCGCCTTCTGGTAGGGATATTGACCGAGCATGGGTATAAAGTCCGGCCGGCAATGAACGGTCGCGTAGCCCTGGCCGCGGCGCAGGCAGAACCGCCTGATTTGATTTTGCTGGACATCATGATGCCGGAAATGGACGGCTATGAAGTCTGCGAACAGTTAAAAGCGGACGAACGCACCCGTGACATCCCGCTTATCTTTATCAGTGCTATGAGCGAAGTGTTAGATAAGGTCAAAGCCTTTTCGGTTGGCGGGGTCGATTACATCACCAAACCCTTCCAGGTGGAAGAGGTTTTGGCCCGGGTTGAAACCCACTTGACCATTGGCCGGTTGCAAAAAAATCTCCAGGAACAGAACACCCGTCTACAGGAGGAAAACATCCGGCGCATGCGGGTTATGGAAGCCTTCAAAGACAGTCGGGAACGCTACCGCCTGTTGGCCGAGAACTCAAACGATATTATTTCCAGGCAAAATACGCAGGGTATCTATTTGTATGCCTCTCCGGCTTGCCGCCTCCTGCTTGGCTATAAACTGGAAGAGATCATTGGTCACTATGTATTTGAATTCATCCACCCCCAGGATTTGCCAGCTATTCAGGCGATCTATGAAAATTTGGCCGAACAACCCCCGGTGTCTATCATTACTTACCGGGCTCGCCGCAAGGATGACCATTACATTTGGCTTGAAACCACCAACAAAATCATTCGAGAACCGGAAATGAATACCGTGGCCGAAATCATTTCGGTGTCGCGGGATGTCACCGAGCGTAAGCAGGCTGAAGAGATTTTGCAGACTCTCAACCAGCGCATGCAAGATGAATTGGCCCTGGCTCAGGAAATTCAACAGAGCTTACTGCCTCCTGCCCACCCTGATTGGTCCTATCCTGATGTGATCTGCTACAGCGTGCCTGTCCGTGAAGTAGGCGGTGATTTTTACCATTACCACGCCTTCTCCTCCCCTGGTGGTCGGACGGAGGACAAAAAGGGAGGCAGGTACGCCTTTGCTATTGGCGATGTGTCGGGCAAAGGGGTTTCGGCCGCTTTGCTGATGGCGGCCAGTTTGGCTCAATTTGATGCCGCCCTATCCCGAAAATTGACCCCCAGTGAGCGAATGGTTTACCTGGATCGAGCCATTTACCCCTATACCCAACCGCGCGGTCAAAATTGTGCCTTGTGCTACGTAGAATTAGACTTGGCAGGTTTGAAAAACCTGTCAGGTCTGGCTAAGCTGCACATCGTCAACGCCGGCTGTATTCCCCCCTACATTCGGCGTACGAATGGCAGGGTTGAATATTCTGACGTGGGTGGGTTTGCCCTGGGGCAAGGTTTGGGGGCAGAGACAGGTTATAAACAACTCACCTTGAATCTGTCGCCAGGTGATATGGTCATTCTCACCAGCGATGGCCTGGTTGAGGCCATGAATGTAAACGGCGAATTATTTGGCTTTGAGCGATTGGAGCGAGCCATCGCCAGCGGACCAACTGGCAACGCCGTTGAGATGATGACTCATCTGATGTCTAAAATCTTTGAGTTCATAGGCCAGGCCGAGCCATATGATGATATGACGATGATCGTGGTGCAGGTGTAGTTGAATTGAGGAAAGCCAAATGAAAATTCTGTACTCTGAAGGGGTCTGTACCTCCCGATTTTGGGGACAGAGGTTGCAATGCGAGATTTATTAGAAGAACCCGTCAAGCAGGGGTGACCATGCATTTCCAGGTAAACACTTACGCCTTATACATGTTTATAACCGCCACTCTATCAGGGAGCATAGCCTTATATACCTGGCAACGCCGTAATACATCAGGCGCAATAGCAATGGCCTTTTTGATGCTGGCAACGGCCCAGTGGGCGTTCGGGTATGCTATGGAGTTGAGCAGCCCGACCTTGTCTGGGAAACTCTTTTGGACCAACTTTAATTTCCTGGGGATCGTGATGCAGCCGCTGTGGTTGGTCTTTGTACTGCAATATACCCATCGGGCAGGCTGGCTAACGCGCCGTAATCTAATCCTGTTGTTTATTCCTTCCGTGGTGACACTGACATTAACCTGGACCAACAAAGCGCACGGATTGATTCGGAGTGCGATCAGCCTGGATACCTCCGGACCGATTCCAATGCTTGACCCGACGTACAGTATCGGGTTCTGGCTCTTTTGGCTTTACCTGATGATACTCTCGCTCATCACCACGGGAATGTTAATTTATACCTTTATCAACACGTCGGGGCTATATCGTCGACAAATCGCCACGTTGTTGATTGGCTCTTTTGTACCGTGGCTGGGCAATATAATCTATCTTTCAGGACGAAGCCCCTTTTATAAGATGGATTTAACCCCCCCCTCGTTTGCTATTATGGGACTGATTGCCACGTGGAGCATCTATCGTTACCGCTTGCTCGACATTGTGCCGGTGGCACGCGATGCGGTCATCGAGAGCATGAGCGAAGGTGTAGTCGTGCTGGATACCCAGAATCGCATCGTAGATCTCAACCCGGCTGCCCAAAAAATTATCGGTCACACAGTGTCAGGGGTCATTGGTCGGCCCGCTGCCCAGGTACTGCCAAATTGGTCTGACTTAGCCACGTATTTTAGTGGGGTGACAAAAATACAGACCGAGTTTGTACTAGATCAAGAGACAGCACCTCACTATTTCGATTTAAGTGTTACCCCCTTCTACGACCGACGTGGTCGTTTCTCTGGTAAATTAGTTGTCTATCTCGATATCACCCCCCATAAGCAAGCCGAGATAGAATTGCAAAAAGCCAAAGAAGCTGCCGAGGCCGCCAACAAAGCCAAAAGTGTCTTCCTGGCCAACATGAGCCACGAACTACGCACCCCCCTCAACGCCATCCTGGGCTTCAGCCAACTGATGAGGCGCGACCCGAACATCATGCCCGGTCAACGGGAAAACCTGGAAACCATTGGCCGTAGTGGAGAGCACCTGCTGGCCCTGGTTAACAATGTACTGGAACTGTCCAAAATCGAGGCCGGGCGGCTAGAGTTACAACCGGAGAATTTTGACCTGCATCATCTACTCCTGGGCTTGGAAGAGATGTTCCGTCTCCGAGCTGAAACCAGGGGCCTGACCCTGGTCTTCGAGCGCACTCCCGAAGTGTCCCAATATGTGCGGGCCGATGAACACAAACTGCGCCAGGTGTTGATTAACTTGTTGGGTAATGCGGTCAAGTTTACCGAGGTCGGCAGTATCACCCTACGTGTCAGATGCAGCGACGAACGACCAATGACCAACGACCAACCTGCGGTAACTGAAGACCGTTCGTTGTTCGTCGTTCGTCATTCGTCGTTGGTCTTTGAAGTGGAGGACACCGGCATCGGTATCGCCCCCAACCAATTAGATACCGTCTTCGATGCCTTCGTGCAAACCAACAGTAGGCAGCAAGTTGAGCTGGGTACAGGGCTGGGGTTACCCATCAGCCGCGAATTTGTGCGGCTGATGGGCGGTGAGTTAACCGTGAGTAGCCCCCCCTTATCTTCCTCCCCAATGGGAGAAGCTGAAGGAGGGTGCGGGCCGGGCACCTGCTTCCGGTTCGAGGTACCCGTCGAACTGGTCGGTATATCCGAGGTGGAGGCGGCCCAATCCAGACGCCGGGTCATCGGCCTGGAACCGGGACAGCCGGTTTATCGCCTGCTGGTTGTTGAGGATGAACTAAGCAACCGCGAGTTGTTGGTCAAGTTCCTGCAATCCGTAGGCGCTTCGACATCCCCTGCAATCGCAGGGCCAGGCTTTGAAGTGCGCACGGCTACCAATGGGCAAGAGGCCATCGACATGTGGGAAACGTGGCAGCCCCACTTAATCTGGATGGACATGCGTCTGCCTGTACTGGATGGCTACGAGGCCACTCGACGCATCAAGGCTACTCTCCAAGGTCAAGAGACCGCGGTTATCGCCCTGACGGCCAGTGCCTTTGAAGAGGACCGACTGGCCGTATTGGCGGCAGGCTGCGATGATTTCGTGCGCAAGCCGTTTCGGGAGGGGGATATTTTTGAGATGATGCACAAGCATCTTGGGGTGCGGTATGTTTATAAGGAGACAGCAGTTAGCCCCAGGCCATCAGCCGTCAGCACAAAATCTGAGGTCGAAAATTTGACGTCCGAAATCCAAAAGTTGCCGGCCGAGTTGTTGGCAAACCTGGAACAAGCAACCATTCGTATTGACATGGATATGATTGATAGCTTGATTGAGGCAATCCGTAAGCACGATGCTGCCGTGGCTGACAGGCTGGCCACGTTGGCCGATGATTTTAGGTATGAGGAGATTTTAACTTTAACTCAAGGGTTTAGGGGAGGACAAACATGAATGCTCCCCAAATAATAAACAGTTCTAACCCTGCTACAGGCACACCAAGGCAGGGTCGGGCAAACATTTTAGTGGTTGATGATACCCGGGCTAATTTGCGTCTCTTGGTCGAGATATTGACTGAACGGGGGTATAAGGTTCGGCCGGCCATGAATGGCCAGATGGCCCTGGCGGCAGCTCAAACAGAGCCTCCTGATTTAATCTTATTAGACATCATGATGCCAGAAATGGATGGCTATGAAGTGTGCAGACAGTTAAAAGCGGATGAACGAACATGGAACATTCCGGTTATCTTTATCAGTGCAATCCACGAGGTGTTAGATAAGATCAAAGCCTTTTCGATTGGCGGGGTCGATTACATCACCAAGCCGTTTCAGGTGGAAGAGGTTTTGGCGCGTGTTCAAACACACCTGGCGCTGCGAAATTTACAAAGGCAACTTAAGATCGCCAATGACCAGTTGACCGAACAGCTTCAGGAATTGGAGCGCACGAATGCCGAATTGGAACAACGTAACGCCCAATTACAAGAGGCACTCAACACCATCAAAACCTTGAGTGGGATCGTGCCGGTGTGTGCCTGGTGCCATAAAAAAATTAAAGATAAAGAAGGTGACTGGGTTATATTGGAAAAGTACATTGAAGAACATTCTCAAGCGCAAGTTACCCACGGCATTTGCCCAGACTGTTTGCAAAAATCCACAGACGATTTTCTTAAAAGGTAAGGGCGTCTCTTTTGCTGGGGGAGTTTGTGGAAATTCCTGCTGCTGTGAGTGAATTGGAGTGAGCCCCGGATGATGAGATGGCTGCGTTCGCCGTTCGTCTATTCTATAGTAGACTCAGCAGTACCAGCAGACCAAACCCAATGATAATCCCCCCGGCGATTTTGTTGACCCAACGCATCCGGTCGGGTGTGAATTTAGCTCGAAAGAGGCTGACCCCCCCACTTAACACCAGCCACCACAAAGCCGAACCGGTAAAGACCCCGAGAGTCAATAAGCTCACCGCAGCGTAGTTCCCGTCGGCTCTAACCAGACCCAGTCCGACAAAGACGGCGGCAAAATAGAAGATGGTCCCCGGATTGGTCAAAGTTAGGAATAAAGCAGAGGCATAAGCCCCGGTCAGATTATAGCTTGCGGTTGAAACTGTGATGGGGTTTGGCCTGGCCTGGAAGGTTTTGAAGCCAATGTAACAGAGAAATATCCCGCCTATGAGGCGCAGGTAGAGCTCTTGCTGGAGTAAAAGGCTTGAAATGATCGTCAAACCGAAGCCGGCAATACAGCCGTAAATAGCGTCGGCTGTAGCGGTGCCCAAGCCGGTCAGAAGACCAACTGCTCGCCCTTCAGCCAGGGTGCGCCGGATGCATAAAACCGAAATTGGTCCCACTGGTGGCAGGGAGGCAATTGAAAAACCAATGATGAAGCCCTTGATTAGAAAACTGATGTCCATAATCTGGTCACTCCTTTTGCCCAGGCATATTGCCAAAGTTATACTTAAGGACAGAGTTTAGCAAAGTTGTTTGGTGATGTAAATAGCCAAACAGAGGTGTTAATTTATTTTGGGCTAATATTATAAGGCGTAAAGGGCTGATGAGTTTAGATACTAAAAAACTTCTTGATGACGTTGGCTGGCAACTCCTGCGAGAGTTGCAGGAGGACGCCCGGCTATCTTACGCCGAGTTAGGTCGGCGTGTGGGGTTGTCTCTGCCTGCAGTGGCAGAACGGATGCGACGGATGGAGGAGGGGGGTATTATTACCGGGTATCGGGTTGAGATAGATGGGCAAAAAGTCGGTTTGCCGGTTATGGCCTTTGTTCGCATTAATGCAACCGGTGAAAAATATCCGGCGATTATTGCCCTGGCCCGCGACTTGCCCCAAGTACTTGAATGTCATCATCTGACCGGAACCGATTCCTTTATAATGAAGGTTATCGCCGCCTCTATTCCAGATTTGGAGGCACTCATTACCCAGTTGAGGCGATACGGTCAGACCACCACCTCAATCGTGTTGTCTTCCCCGGTTACCAGGCGAGTTATTGAGCCAAAGGTGAATAACCCGACTAAGAATATTTGAAGTGTATAGAAGAGGGGCTTTTTTGCCAATCGTAGGCCATAAAGGTATAATTTCTTGTCCATTAAACATTATGCACAGAGGGTTTAGACATTATGCCTAAACGAACCTATCAGCCCAAACGCCGCCGTCGGGCCCGTGTTCATGGTTTTCGGGCTCGTATGGCAACCAGAGGAGGGCGAAATGTTATCAAAGCACGCCGGGCTCGGGGTCGTAAATCACTAGCCCCCCAGCGGCTACATCCCAAACACACTAACTGGAATGCCGACTGAGTAATACTGAGTATATTTGGTATGGAACAGGAGCAAAGCAATCCAGACAGGTGTTGGGCTGGTTAAGATATGCGGCCTCGGGGTTGTCTGGTTTTCAATGGGTACCAGTTATCATTGAGTTGTCGTTTAAATAATGAAACGACATTACCGATTACGCCGCAACAGTGACTTTCAGCGTGTGCGGCGTATTGGTAAATTTTATGCCAGCCCTGTTATGGTGCTGGCTTTTCTACGAAATGAATTAGACCACAGCCGCTTTGGCTTTGTCGTCAGTAAACGGCTGGGTAAAGCGGTACAACGTAACAAAATCAAGCGGCGCATGCGTGAAGCAACTCGATTGCGCATTTCCAAAATTAAACCGGGCTTTGATCTGGTCTTTGTTGCGCGTGAGCCAATCAGGCAAACCAATTACGCAGAAATTGAACAAACTTTAGAGTATTTGTTGAGAAAGGCTGATTTGTTATTAGATTGAATGTGACCTGTTGAACATTTAGTTTAATTTTTAGTAGTGAAGTGAAGTATTTAGTTTTAGCTTTAATCCGTTTTTATCAAAAGTATATATCACCAGCCTTTCCGCCTGCCTGTCGTTTTCATCCAACTTGCTCTCACTACGGTTATCAGGCCATTGAAAAATATGGTATTATCAGGGGTGGTTGGATGGCGATTAAACGCATCGGGCGGTGCCACCCATTTCATCCTGGCGGGTACGATCCCGTCCCGTGAAGATATTTCTCAGATCTCTCTGGTTGGTGAATAGGAAGGTAAAAGTAGATTGCGTGCACAGTTCTTAAAATTGTTGGCCCTACCTTTGGCCATTCTTGGTGTGATATTGTTTCTGTCACGGGTCCAACCCGTGACAGCCACTCCGCCGGATAATCCAGGCCGGGCTATTGGCGGCGATGTGGTCCAAAGCTCGGATGTGATAACGCTGGAAAAGAAAGCTGGCGCTGAAACTGTTGCCCTGGGTGAGGTGGTTAGCTATACTGTTTCTATAAAAAACAGCGGGGCCGAAACCGTCAACGCGACTCTGACCGATGCCTTACCTGAAGGGTTGGTGTTACAAGCAAGCTCAATAACGGCTACGGTGGGGCTTGTAGAAGCTGAGGATAATACCGTTCTCTGGTCAGGCAGCTTGGCTCAAGGTGATGAAGCCCTGGTTATTTACGATGCTATTCCCCCTTCCACTTCATCACCCGGCCAAACTTTGAATAATGTGGCCAGCCTACAGTTTGGTGACACCATTTTAGAGGCCGGGGCCACTATTACCACCCAACCACCTGAATTGGGTATCTGGGGTAGATTTGTAAACTTTCTGGCTTTGACCCTGGTATATCTTGATAATCTTTTGGCGTCGATCAGGGTGCCCTATACCTTTGGCTTTGCCATTATTCTCTTTACCGTAATCGTGCGCCTGGCTACTTTTCCGCTGAATATGCAACAAATTAAATCTTCCAAGGCGATGCAAGAGTTGCAGCCAAAGCTAAAAGAGTTGCAGGAGAAATATAAGAATGATAAAGAAAAGCTAGCCCAGGAGCAGATGGCCTTGTATAAGGAGCATGGGGTGAATCCTTTGGGGGGATGTTTGCCTATGCTGGTGCAAATGCCCATCTGGATTGCTTTGTATCGAAGTTTGCTCCAATTATCTCGGGAAGGGCTGTTAAATGAGGGTTTTTTCTGGATACCCAGCCTGGCTGGTCCGGTGGCGGACCGGGCTGGGGGAATCGGGTGGTTATGGCCTTTACCTCCCTCTATTGGTTGGGGACCGGCCCTGGCCTACCTGGTTTTGCCTGTGTTATTGGTTGTTTCTCAGCTTTATATGCAGAAGCTGATGACTCCTCCCAACCCTGACCCACAGCAAGCCTCCATGAACTCTGTTATGAAGTTTATGCCTTTCATGTTTGGATACTTTGCCTTAATTGTCCCTTCCGGGTTATCTCTCTATTGGTTTACCAGCAACCTTTTGGCCTTGGTTCAACAATATTTTACACAAACCACTGTGCATCCTCCGGCTCCGGTCCCAGCCGGAGCGGCAGTAAGTTCTTCAGCAACTGCCGCCAATCCAGCACCGACCAGCTCAGGAGAAGATAATAAAGCAAAAAATGTCAAATCAAAACGTAGGAAGTCTAGACGTAAGCGCTAAAACTGTAGATGAAGCCATTGAGCAAGGGTTGGCTCAACTGGGACTACCTCGAGACGAGGTTGACATTGAAATTATCAAAGAAGGTAAGCGAGGTGTTTTTGGCCTGGGGGCTGAAGAAGCGCATATTCGCTTAACCCCCAGACAGCCGGTACTTGTAGAACAATCTCAGGAGGTTGATGTTTCTCCACCTGAACCTGCTGTCGATACCCCTGCTCAACTATCCTTGCCTGAAACCGATGTTTCTGATGAAGTCTCCTTATCCTCTCAAGTTCAAAGTGAACAGAAACGTGTCGAAGAGATTGCGACAAAGTACCTGAGTGACCTCTTGAAACATATGGGGATTCGAGCAAAAGTTACGACTCGGATGGCTACAGACCTGGTAGAAGCCGGTGAGGATCCCCCCCCGGTTTTGGATATTACCGGTAGAGACCTTGGTATCTTGATTGGTCGTCGCAGTGAAACGTTACGGGCTTTGCAATATATGGTGCGGCTGATGGTCAGTAAAGAGATGCGTAGCTGGCAGCCTATTATTGTCGATGTTGAGTCTTACCGGGTACGCCGTCGTCGTTCTTTACGCCAAATGGCCAAGAAAATGGCTGAACGAGCCATTGCCACTCGTAAAAGGGTTGTATTAGAGGCAATGCCGGCCTACGAACGGCGTATTATCCATATAGCCCTAAAAGATCACCCCGCCGTGTTTACCAAAAGCATCGGTAGTGACGACAATCGCAAGGTAACCATTATTCCAAAGTAAGACGTGATGCAGGTGGGTGTTGTGTAATCAGCCCCGACGCGACTTGGCCCACCTGTTACGTTTCTTATAATTTATCTTTTGTCAATCCACCCCATAGAAATCACCTTTTGCTAGTTTATTATAGCTCACCCAGTGTGGTGGGCTTTAATAGTGTCTGCCCCTCAAATTTGATAAAAATTTGGGTCCGAAGTCGATACTACCTGTGCCCGCCTGGGTACAAACTCAAAATCTTTATCTGGACAACTTATAGAATCTTGTTTTTAAGGGTAAGTTTTTCAGGGAGGAATAAAATCGTATGACCCAACATGCCGGCCAAACTTATCTCTTAGTTGGCACCGTTACCAAAGATTTATTGCCTGATAATAACTTTACCACCGGTGGTACTGTAACTTATGCGGCCACAACCGTTAAACGCCTGGGCTGGCGACCGACCATCGTCACTGCGGCCGCCGCCGATTTTAGGCCCCCGGATTACCTGGTTGATGTTGATTGGCGTATTTTGCCTTCTCCAGAAACAACCACCTTTCGCAACGAATATACTCCGCAGGGCCGGCGACAAACGATTGGCCCCATTGCTCGATCTATCAACGCGGCTGATGTTCCGCTTGATTGTCATCATGCCGCCCTGGTTCACCTCTGCCCTTTGGCGCAGGATGTGGCATCTAATGTGGCGACCGTTTTTAACAATTCATTATTGGTGACCACGCCCCAGGGGTGGCTGCGACAGTGGGATGAGCAGGGTATTGTTTCGCTGTGCGATTGGTGCAGCGCCGGTGAGATATCACCCAAATTACATGCGGCTGTCATCAGTATTGAAGATATTGAGGGGAACTGGGCCTTTGCCGAGAAATGGGCCAGACAAATAGCCATTTTGGTTGTTACGCAGGATAAAGATGGCTGCACGGTTTTCCACCAAGGACAGAAAATGATTGTTCCTCCTCGACCTTCCCAGCCGGTTGATCCGACGGGGGCAGGTGATGTATTTGCCCCGGCCTTTTTCATTCGCTTCTATGAAACGGGGCAGTTGTGGCAATCGGCCTGGTTTGCCAATGTCACGGCCTCGATGGCCATTGAACGACCTGGGCCGGAAGGTGTCCCTGATCGTAGTGAGGTTGAAGCGTATATCGCTCAGAATCCGATCAAGTCGCCTTAACCCGGTGAGTGATTATTTAAGGTGAATCACAGTTCGCTGTTGGACTGTGATTTGATGGTATGTTACAATTGAAAAAACTCTTTTGCCGAATGATGTTCAACTATGATCAAACATTCCGCCTTTATTTATAGTGTCGCTAACCAGAAGGGTGGGGTTGGTAAAACGACTACGGTCGTTAATCTGGCGGCTTTTCTGGCCGCTCGAAAAGCCCGAGTGTTGATTGTGGATGCTGACCCACAGTCGAATGCCACGTCCAGCCTGGGAATTAAACTGGAAGATGATGCTCTCTCTTTGTACGATGCTCTGATTAATAAGGTCTCACTGGTAGGAATTATCAGGCCGACCAAACGTAAACATCTCTTTATTGTGCCAGCCGCGCCTGAATTGGCTGCTGCCGAGATCGAGTTGGTGCAACTTATGGCCCGTGAGACCTTTTTACAAAAAGTTTTGCAGCCAGTAGTAACCGATTATGATTTCATTTTTATTGATACCCCACCCAGTCTGGGACTGTTGACCGTCAACGCTTTGACCGCCTCCAACCATGGGGTGATTATCCCCGTGCAATGTGAGTATCTTCCCCTGGAAGGTCTGAGCCAATTGATACATACGATCAATCTGGTTCAGGAGAGTCTAAATGCTAATTTGCATGTGGCCGGTGTGGTGATGACGATGTACGATGGCCGCACAAATCTAGCTGCCGACGTGGTTAATGAAGTGCGCCAGCATTTTCCGAACGAAATCTTCAAAACTATTATTCCCCGCAATGTTCGTCTGAGTGAAGCACCCAGTTATGGGGAAGATATTCTGGCTTATGCTCCCAGTTCAATCGGTAGCAAAGCTTACCAGGCCCTTACCGAAGAGTTGTTGAGCCGGGTACGTCGCCAGTTGGTTGAAAAATGAATGTTCTTGTGTTGAAGATAAGGGAAGAGAAGCAAAATGGCCAAAAAAAGAGGTTTGGGAAAGGGATTAGGAGCGTTAATTCCTCCCCCTGCTGTGCCAAAGCCGGTTAGCCCTGAAGTACAAGCCGGAGCGATAGAAATACCGATTGACCAAATATCACCGAATCCTCATCAGCCCCGGCACGCCCTGGATCAAGAAAAGTTACAAGAGTTGGCCAATTCCATTCTGGAGCACGGCTTGATTCAACCTTTAGTTGTCACTCAGATAGAAACAGGCTATCAATTGATCGCCGGAGAACGTCGCTGGCGAGCCGGTCAATTGGCCGGATTAACTACCGTGCCGGCTATTGTTAAAGAAACCAGCCCCCAACAAATGCTGGAACTGGCCATTGTCGAAAATATTCAGCGGGCTGACCTCAATCCATTGGAAGAGGCTGAAGCCTATGCCCAACTTATGGCAGAGTTTGGTTTGACCCAAGAGGCCGTGGCCGAACGGGTGGGCAAAAGCCGCACGGCGATTGCTAACACAGTGCGTCTGTTGAATTTGCCGGAAGAAATTAAAGAGAACCTGGCAACCGGTAAAATTTCGGAGGGACACGCGCGCGCCCTCCTCAGTCTAAAAAAAGAACGCGACCAGCTTGCAGCCCTAAACACGATTATCAAGCGGCAGCTCAATGTCCGTCAAACCGAAGCTCTGGTACGGCAACTTCTGGCTGGTGACGAAGCTGTTAAACCCAAGCGTCAGCCCCTCACCCCTTATGATAAGAGCTTGTTGACCAGGTTTGAGTCCAAGCTAAGTACGAAAGTAGAATTAAACCGCACCTCTGAAGAGGCCGGAAAAATCGTTATTCATTTTTATTCCCAGGAGGAGTTACAGGCCATTTTTAATGCCATTTTGGGGGAGGATGAGCAGTTATGAACTGCTTCCTTCATACTCTGCCCAATTTTACCTCTTCCAACGCCTCCAGATGATCTTGCAAAGTACGAACCTCTTCATCCATCTCGGACGATAGGTGACTGTAATCAGCCACGTGGTCAGTCGATTGCCCCGTAAGTATCTGGGAATAGATCGTACCTAGAGCAGAGAGCGTACTTTCAATTTTAATCTCGGCTCGCTCGATGGTATTCTGCAACTGCTCCAGAGAAGCCAGTTGATTTTGGCGATTGGTCAGGGTGCGTTCCAATTCGGTCCGGGTGGCCTGATTGGTTTCGTCAGCCAGTCGTGCTTTCAGGGCCTCAATAGATTTCGGAACCGACTCCAAATCCTGGCGAATCAAGGGATTTTGTTGGATGCTGTCGACACGCCGGGCCAGGTCTACAATGGTCTGTGTCCACTGGTTGACCTGTCTGGCCAGACTCTGCAGGTGAGGGCGGGCCTTCTGGTCAGATGTAGCCTCAACCAGGTCATCAATTTGCTCTTTATAGGCCAGAGCTTTGTTCAGATGGGCCTGAATAGTTTTGTTAAACAGAGTTTCCCCACTGGTTGGGCGCTCTGCCGGACGTGATTCGACTTTTTCACGTTCTGTGACGGTAACATCCTCTGCCCTGTCCATCTCTTGATCTTCGCCTAAAAATGTCCCTAGCAAATGAAAAGCCAGGCCAACTCCCCAACCCAAAGCAGGCCATACAAACCACCAATAGTCAGGCGAAGTGAGAAGATTAATCACCGCTAACATGCTAATGATGATCACATACGAGCCCAGGTGCCTAAAAAAAGCAGGCCATTTTCCCATCTTTTCGTCCAGATAAGACGGACCGGCTTTAGCAAAACGTCCTGGGAAGGCTGGCCCACGGCCTGACCAACGATGCCTTCTGGATCCTCTTCCGGGTGGCATAAGGTATCACCTCTGTTAAGTTTTGCGGGGATATTATAAGCTGAGACCTGTTTTGGGGCAATCTTGCCAGTGGATAGGAGGGTTGTTTATCAGAAGAGGCGGTAAGATAAACGTTCAGTTACAGGGAGATAAGTGGCGTAGGCACATTGTAGAGCAGAAAGCTAACGATAATGGCTGTCACAAAACTGGTGATGATTTTAGTAATCACGGCAGTTCGATTAGATTTGGCCTGTCCTTGATAAATCATAAGAGCCAGTCTGGGTAAGAAGATCAGGGGGGAGAAGAGACCATAATTGGCCAGAATTAATATTACGGCCGCACTCCGTTCAATACTACCCAGGATTCTGTCTAATGAATTGATTTCAACCGTTTTGTTGACTTCGTGACCTTGGACAGCCCAGGCGGCAACGGTTATTTCTGCTTCCAGAACCGGAACGACCCCTATGATAATTGCCAGCCCCATCAGATAAACCATCAGTCGGTATTGACTGGGAGCGTCATCGGTCAATAATATTTTTAAGTCAAAAAATGTCCAGCCAGTCGCCGCCCAGGCCAACAGGGCAATCAGTATAAAGTGAGCCGTTTGATCCAAAAAGAGTAATAATAAGCCTTTGCCTTTACTGTTATCTACAAAAACAAATGTTCTAAACTGATCAATCAGGAGATGGCCAATATACAAGATAATGATCCAGACCCACCAATTTGGAATGGAAGCCCAGGCCAGGATAGCAGTGATAAAGGTGACCACACCAACGTGGATGAATAGGCCACGCCAGCCATTTCTTTTGGCAATGACCAGCCAGTATGGTTGTAATACGAAATCACCGATTAGGTGGCCTAGCATAAGGCGTAGGAAGAAGGAGAGGGCCATACTACTGTTTATCCTTTTGTTTACTTAAGAGATTTTCAGTAAGGGGCAAGATTAAGGTGACCTGAGTTCCTTGCCCAATTGCAGAGTATATTTTGAAGGTACCGTTAACGACGTCAACTCTTTCTTGCATATTGATCATACCCAGGCTACCTCGTTCATCATACCGGGCCTGAACCGTATGCACATCAAATCCCACTCCATCGTCTTTGATTAAAACGGTCAGGGTATCTTGAGCTTCATCAGGCCGGATGATCAAGTCGATGCGAGATGCTTGAGCATACTTTTTAGCGTTGTTAACAGCTTCTTGGATAACGGCAAAAACAGCGATCTCAGCATTGCGCGAGAGCCGTTCAAATTCCCCTTCAACTGTTAAAATAATATTGAGATTATCAGTTTCTATGAGGCGTTGGGTATATACTTCCAGAGCTGGTATCAATCCTTGTGTTTCCAAGATGACGGGACGCAAATCAAACAGAAGCGTTCTGAGTTGTTTTAGGGCTCTCTCAGCCACTGCTTCGTTTTGCTCTATTTCTCCCAACGCATGTTCTGGCGCACGCTTCATGAGTTCTTTAGTAAAGCCCAGACTCATGACGATGGCCGCTAATAGCTGGGTCGGACCATCGTGTAGATCTCGGGCCAGACGCTTACGGACTTGATCTTCGACCACGACCAGGTGGTCACGTTCTTCTTTGAGACTCTCATATAAGCGAGCATTTTCAATGGCAATTGCCGCCTGGTTGGCAAAAGTAGTTAGCAACTGTTGCTCTAATGAACCAAAGTAATGACCCGGTTTGCTGTGCAACACTTGCAGTACGCCAATAAGTTTGTTATGAGATATCATCGGCACGCACAACAGCGAAGTCAGCTTAAAATCAAACGAACTGGCGATGCTCTGGTAGTATCTATCATCTTGGTGAACGTCGTCTACAATCAAGGGTTTGCGATGGGTAACGACCCAGCCAGCAATACCCTTATCCCGGGACATCCGGACACCTTTAAGATCTTCGCCCCCACCTCCTTCAATAACAGCAAAAACCAATTCATCGGTCAACTCATCCAGCAATATTAGAGAGCCAGCCGAGGCATCCATAACCTCTACGGCCGATGACAGAATTTTGTGGAGTAAAGGCTCCAAATTTAATTCTGAGGTGAGTGAACTGGCTACTTCTTGCACAACGTGTAAGGCTGCAATTCTCTGTTGCGCTTCCTGAAAATTTCCCTCTAAGGTTTTTACCTGTTCCCTGAGTGCTTCTATTTCTTGTGTTTTAATATGGTTATTCAAGATCTTCCCCTGCCAATAGCCCTTTTTTGGTGATATTTGTAACTACCTACCATGTCATTCTGAACGAGCGCAGCGAGTGAAGAATCCCCAAGGTTTTGGTAAAGCGGACCTCTTTTGGGCCAAAGTTTCGGAGATTCCTCGTCGCTGCGCTCCTCGGAATGACATGAGGGTATACTGATATTTAAGTGTATCTTAGCCATACTTAAGCGATCTAACAGGTATATTTAATCGCTGTTGGCTGCTACCCAATTATAAATCTAAATAATCCTAATGCAATCTGACAAAAAGGGCTAATTGCTCAGCAACTTTTGTAGTTTGGGGAGTTGTTGTTCGGCCGCCTCCCTCCCTAGTTGAATAAAGTCTTTGGCTTTGTCATAATCCATAGAGGTATAAATTTCTACTTTGGGTCTGATCAAAATATCCACCGGACTCATTCGGGTTTTTACAATTTCACGTTCCATAATAGCCATCATACTACTGAGCACACCTAAAAAGTTGATACGCTCATCACGCCGGACTGCGGCCTGGCCCCGAGCTCGTTCCTCTTCAATAGAAGGAATAACACTGGAGGCTATAATAATATCCGCTCCTTTTTCGGCCAGAATACTGGCCGGGACAGGATTGACAGCACCGCCATCAATGAGGTAATGTCCATTGAGTTGATAGGGTGAGAAAATACCAATCATACCGATACTGGCTCTAATTGCTTCGGCCAATGGCCCTTGTTCAAAGATAATCTCCTCTCCAGATATAACATCAGCCGCTACAACATAAAAAGGAATTTTGGTATCGGCAAAAGTGGCTTGATCAAATTGTTTATCCAGATATTTTAGGGTTGCGTTCCCCTTAATTAATCCATCCCATGGCAGACTAAGTTTGGGGTCCCATAACCCACTCTTGAAATCAATCAGCTTAACCATGTTTTTGGCAAAGTCGGCCACTTTGTCCAGAGATTTGTAATAGGCATATAACCCGCCAAACAGAGAGCCAGCGCTAGTGCCGGCAATCATATCGATGGGAATATTGGCTGCTTCTAAGACTTGTAAAACGCCGATATGGGCAATGCCTCTGGCCCCACCACTGGACAGGGCCAGCCCAATCACCCGGCGGGTAATCTTACGGGCCGTCCGGCCAAGTTCTTCCTCGGTGCCATCGCAGTAAAAAATTGGCCCACGGGCTGTCCCGATGATCCAATCTGCCTCGGGCGTATCAAGTAGGACCGTAGCTTCTGCCAGTCGCAACGCTTTGACGTTAACTTCACTGTTGTCAAGCGGAAGGGCAACTAAAACCCAATCATAACCATCGACCAAAATACCCAGTGTTTCCACCAGCGTTCCACTGGATAGGTTATCCATAGCTTCCAGAATAACCAGCTTTTCGTGTTGCACATTGAGGTTGACCTGATTGGCCAAATCACGTCCCGTGGCATCGAACAGGACAACACGTTGACGGGTTAAATTGTAGACATATTCAGCCAAACGCCATACTTCATTACCAAAAACCACTACCAGACTATATCCAGGACGCTTTTTGGCTTCTGTAACTGCATCACTTAAACGACGGCTTAACTCTCGGGTGATTTGCAGGGCAATTTCCGGGTGATCGACCAGTAGTTCATCCATGTCTGCCTTGCTTAACATCCACAGGTCGGCATCGATGGTGACTGTAACCGTAGCCGAGCGACGCTGATCCAAAATAAGGGCCATTTCGCCAAAAAAGTTGCCCGGCCCTAAATAGTTGATAATTTTCTCCTGTTGATCAGGATCCGTGTTGACCGATACTTTAACCTGGCCCGACTCTATCAAGTACATTGAGTCGCCCAGGCTGTTTTCGACAAATACAATCTGTCCCTGTTCAAAATGAATTTTCTTCAATTTAGCCGATATGGCCGAGAGCGTTTCCCGTTGCAAACTCCTGAAAAACGGGATACTGAGCAAACTATCTTCAATGGCTTGCTGCTGAGCCGCCAATTCATCCATTACTTGAGTTCCTGACTTTTTGAGCCAGCTATTCGCCTCCATAGTTATTCCCTCGTCAAGCTCAGGACAGGCCCTTCGTCAAGCTCAGGACAGGCCCTTCGTCAAGCTCAGGACAGGTCTGAGGAGTGTAGTACCCAGAGGGCGTAGACGACGAAAGATCTCCTATTTCGCTGGCCAAGAGACTCTCGATTTCGCTTCGCTTCGCTACGTCTCAGAGTGACAAGGCGAATAATTACGGAAAATTTACGTCTAAAAACTTAAGGCAATTATAGCATACCCCCATGAACACTATCAATGGTACATAAGGCTTAAGGACTTTTAACCAGGTGTTGCCAATCGTTTGGAGCTTGGCTATAATAGCTGTACATAAGCTCATTTTGATCGTGCAGCCACTTATGACTCAAGCCCATGATAGAACCCGGCCAACCTCACCGGCCAATAAACTAGAATACGCTATTAAACTGGCCAAAGCGGGCCGAAAGATTGAAGCTCGTGACATATTGCGTAATGTGGTTGCTCTGCAGCCGGTCAATCAGGCCGCCTGGTTGTGGTTATCGGCGCTGGCTACCGAACAGGCTGAGGCTGAAGCGGCTCTGGCTCAGGCTCGAAAAATTAATCCGGCCCATCCCAGTTTGCGCAGTGCGGAGCAGTGGTTGGTCAATCGTTTTTCCCCTCAATCTGCCACAAAAAAGAGTGAAGTTGTGACTACATCCGCTTCCTCTTCCACCTCCTCTACCTCCTCCCAGCCATCCGTAAACTTATTGGGTCTCTTTAACAAGCTCGGTTTTGGGTTGGCTGTCCTGGCCATTCTGATAGGCTTAACGGTCTTATTTTTTGGGTTGGGCCTTGATTTAAATGCGGCTGCTCAATCCAAGCGGGTTATGCAAAAGCCAACAGTCGCTCCCCTTGAGTCCGAAAATCATATCGAGCATTACACCTCGGAGTTAGAACTGGCCTGGGCTGAACGCGATTGGACCAGGGCTATCGCTATTTTGAGACTGTTACATCAGGCAGAACCAGACTCCCAAGCCATCACCGACCAGCTTTCACACGCTTACATTCAAAAAGGGATTGCCTTGCGGCATAAGGGGTATATCGAAGAAGCGCTGACTTTCTTTGAGCAGGCCCTGGCTATGACGCCGCATCAGTTGCGAGCCGAACAGGAGTTTCGGTTGGCTTCGAATTATCTGGTGGGTATCCAGCATTACCAGGTCGGTCAGTGGTCAGAGGCCATTACGATGCTGGAAGCGGTCTGGACCGAGGACAGAGATTACGTTAACGTAAAAGATTTATTATATAGTGCCTATTACAATCATGGGCTGGCGCTACAAGCTGCGGGCGAGCTATTCTCGGCCAAAGATGCTTTTGAAGCAGCCATTACCCTTCGCCCGGATCTACCCGAGCCCCGCCTACAAATTGTGGAGCTTGAATTTGCTCTAGCTCCTCAAACAGTGCCGGATAGGCCCATTCCGGTGACCGCAACCGAAAATAAAATGATCGTAGTTGGGATTGCTGAACAACGGATGCATGTATACGAAGGAGAACAGCAAGTTTTTGATTTTGTTGTCTCTACCGGTGAACCGGGTCGCGATACGGCCATCGGCCAGTTTGAGGTATTGAACAAAATTGATGTGGCCTACGCCAGTACCTGGAACCTGGATATGCCCTACTGGTTGGGAATTTACTGGTCGGGTCCGTTACAAAATGGCATTCATGCCTTGCCTATTGTCAAGCATACCGGCTATAAATTGTGGGACGGTTATCTGGGCCAGCGCGTTTCTTATGGGTGCGTTATCTTGAGTGATGAGGATGCAGCCAAGCTTTACGACTGGGCTGAAATTGGTACCAAGGTAGAAATCGTGCCCAGCCTGGCCCATTGGACGCCTGAGTAGTAATTACCTGTTGAACAGTTACTAAAGATTAAAGCAATCAGCCCGGCTCATCCGAACCGGGCTGTTTTTTTGCCTTGTGTTCTCCAGATTTTAGGGGGGACCGCATCCCCATGCCGCCGCTGACTCACCGGCGTGGTTCAATACCGGTAACTGAGTTAAAGGTGTTTACCTTCAATAGCCACCGGCTGCCAATTTGAGCCTGGCTAAACAGATTGGCATTGCCGGTGTGGAAGGTGTATCTGCCCTGCTCAGTATCAAAGATAATTTCGTAGTTCTCTGTCCGTTTGCCCTCACGCTGACCTGGCCCCAGGCGAATGTCCGGCCAACGAGGGCTAAGATCGTTACCGCTGAGCGTGGCTTGATCAACTTCTTTCCATTCGTCCACGCTATACTCACACCAGTCCTCGTAGACCTGGTATTGGCAATCCTGGATGACTTCACCGTAACCGCTGCCTGTATCTACCGTGTACGGTGTGCCACAAACTTCCTGGGCGTTGGGGGCAGGATTGTCCTGGGTGTGGTGAACCTTCTGGGTACAGGTGCCGATAATAGCCTCGGCCGGAATCTCATCACGCCACTCTTCATAAGTAACCGGCGCCAACTCCTCGATGGCGATGTTGTATGTCCACGAAACCGCCTCCACTCTCCCGGTTACGTCCTCCGTGCGACTGGAAAGGACAAAGAAAGTAATACAGGCGGCAATAACTAACACCAGGGCAATAATACCCACGGTACCCAACAGCCCCCTGCGGCCTTTTTGGCTAGGAACGGCTTTTGGTGGTGCAGGAGCCGGTTCAGGTTGGACCAGGCTGGCCCCACACTGAACACATTTCGGCGCGTTGGCTTCGTTCGGGGTACCACAGGCCGGGCAGTTAATCTTCTCGGCCGGGCCAGTTCGATGCGCACCAACAACCTGACCCCTAACCCGCGCCTTTCCCTCGGCCAGGGGTGCCCCACATTGACTACAGGTTTCGGCACCGGCCGGATTGCGCGCACCACAATAATAACAATGGATATCCGGCCCGGCTTTGGCCCGCGCTATCTCTGCCTCATCTTTGATCAGTTCTTCCTGGGCGGCCTGCTGAAATTGTACATCTTCTGGTTGGGGCATGCCACAACTGGAACAGACTTTTTGTGACCCGGGATTCCTGGTATCACAATTGGGGCATATCCACTCTAACTGCACGTATCCAACAGATTTTTTGGTCATTTGTTATCCCTCCTCTATCATCTCGAAGCATAGAGCGTAGAGCGTAAAACTACATCACGTCTCACATCATTTCATCTCTTTGAACAGTATTACTCAAATTTACTTCTGTGCCATCCTCGGCCACAGTGAGTTGACCAGAATAACGGTCGGCAAAAGCCTGAACAATTTTTTCGGGGGCTTCGTCAAACTCAGGACCAAGATGACTGATAAGGACGTGAGGTACTTTGGCCGTGGCTGCAAAATCGGCCACCTCTTCAGGGTGATGATGGGCCATTTCGTGAATAAGCAAGTCACAGCCGGCCATATAAGGGGCCAACTCGTTGGGTGAGTGAAGATCACCACTGTAAACTATGCCCCAGCCAGGACCATTAATGACCATACCACAGGCGATGGCTTTACGGCCAAATTGAGTTTTGTATTTGGGCTGTTCCAGATGTTGGGTTTTGAAATAGGTTACCTGGATGAGATCGGCTTTATATGTTTCATTGGGCTTGATGTTGATTACCTGTAGCTGGTAATTGAGTTCCTCGGGGAGCAAAAAAGAATTCGTTAGTAAACGCCGTATTTTGCCGCGTGTGCCACGGGGGCCGTAAATGACCAGTGGGCTGGGACGTTCGCGCTGGTGATTTTGAGTCAGAAAGAGCCCCAGGCCGGCCACGTGATCCATATGCCAATGGCTAAGAAAAACAGCCCGTACATCTATTGGGTCAAACCCGTATTGGTATAGCAGTGAGCTAACGGGTGCGCCGCAGTCCAGCAAAAAAAGCTTGCCGGCCACGGCCAGGGCATAGGCAGAGGTAAAACGCCGCTGGGTCGGTATACCACAAGAAGAACCCAACACTAGCAGTTTGTCAGGCATAGCAGATGTTTCCTTATTAGATCATTCGCCGACTCATTGTCCACCCCCACAGGCAGCCACATTGGCCTCGTGGGTAGCAAAATCACTGGCAAACAAGTGCAGACCCTCACCACCGCAGCCCATAAAGAAAAGATACTCGGTTTGTTCGGGCTGCAGAGTGGCGTTAATAGAAGCAGCGCCAGGGTTGGAGATAGGACCTGGCGGCAGTCCGTAGTTAAGGTAGGTATTGTAAGGTGAATTGACCTGGGAATACTCCTCCAACGTTACGGGTGTTTTCCACCACTGACCGGTATCGGTTTGGTAGCCCATTGCGTATTGCACAGTCGGATCGGCTTGTAGAGGCATCCCCTGAGTCAGGCGATTAAGATAGACGCTGGCAATGGTTGGGCGTTCTTCGGTCACAACGGCTTCCCGTTCTACGATGGAGGCAATCGTTAAGATTTCGTAAAAAGTATAGCCCTGCGCCGCAGCCAGGTCAACGGCATTGGCCGGAATTTTGGCCGCCATATTATCAAGCATGCGGCTGATCAAGTCTTCGGGGGAAGCGTTTACCGGCAAGCGATAGGTGTCTGGGAAGAGATAACCCTCATAGTTAGCCCCGGCCGGTCGGTCGGCCAGGAGGGGATGCTCTACGCCGACCCCCTGCCGAACAACGGCCAGGAAAACAGTGCCGTCCATAATATTTTCTCCGGTCAGCATTTCGGCAATTTGCTCGGCCCGCCAACCTTCGGGGACGGTGACGGTGACTTCTTCAAAATTGGCTTTTTGCAGCGCTTCGGCAATTTCGCGCATGGTCATATTGCGGCGTAATACGTAATCGCCTGCTTCTAGCGAGGCATCCAGCCCATTGTAGCGCAGAAAGAGACGGAACAGGTCGGCATCGGTGATCAAGTTTTGCTCTAAGAGTTTGTTGGAGATGGCGACAGCAGTTTCACCAATTTCAACCGTAAAGGGAACCGGGGAGGGATCATTGGAAACAGGGGTGTTGATCGTCTCCGATTGGGATTGCAAGTAAAGGCTCAGGAAAAACTCCTCGATGTTTTGCGGCGAACGAACAACCGAAGCATCCCCGATGGAGATGGAAGCGGCGGTTTCATCATTCTGACTGGAAAAGGCCCAAAAGCCGGCCCCCAATATGACCACAATAGCGGCGATAGCAATGATGAATATTATTAAACGAAAAATAGTTCTGAGAACGACCATTTAGACCCCACAGAATCGGCAAGAGGCAAACAGAGCTGATTAGTGCAGTTGATCACTGACTACTATACACCATAAATTGGTTAACCAGCAAAAACAGTTCGTGCTTTTCCTCAATCCGAATCGGTGTTGACAATCAAATTCATTTCAGCGTCCCAACATTCGCAAGCCTGGCGCGTTTCAGAGCCATTGGTGATAAAGCCCTCGTATGGGATCAGGCTGGGTTGAACCACCCACTCCCCAAGCTTCATAGGAACCGGCCCGCCCGCATCTAACCACTCCCCATTGTAGCGTCGGGCCAGGTGAAGATGGCTGGAGTTGGCCAGCCCTCCCTCACACGAAGCGTAACCAATCACGTCCCCCTGGTTGATGTGCTGCCCAACCTGCACCGGCGCATCAACATCCAGAGCGACATGCAAATAGAGCAGGACCCAGCCGGTTTGGATATGTCCATCCCCGTCGAGGTCGAGTTGGACTTCCCCCTGACGGACCACTATCACCACTCCGGGGGCAGCGGCAGTACTGGGTTCGCTGGAGTAAAAGCAGTTGCCCAACACGTCCGGTGGTCCAAAATCAAGCGCAGCCCAGGCGCTGCCATCGGCGTAGGCCGGATGCGGGCCACTGGTAAAGTAAAAGCCCTTTCCTTTGGCCCAGGGTAACTCAAGCGGGGGCTGAGTCAGCGTAATCGGCACCAACGGTTCAACCGCATAAGCGAAAGGGTCACCAAACATGGCCTGATAGTCGGCTATCAAACCGTTTGGCCCCAATTCCTGAGGCCAGGTAGCCCAATCTGAATGAATGGCCAGGATGTTTTGTACTCCCACGGTCCCGGCATTCAGTCCCTGGGGGGTAATGGCCCGGCTGCGGTCGGCCAGCCTAAAAACCCAAAAACCGTCTCGTTTGTAACCATAATAACCGGCGTTGATACGATTAGCCGTGAAGCCAAGGGCCCGGTAGAAGTTGCCACCCCGGGGGTTACGCGGTCCCAGGGGCTGGTTCACCTGCTCTGCTGAGGGAGCGGGATTGGTGACCCAGTTGCCGTAATGCTCTAACAAGGCCAACAATAGTCGGGGACCGACACTAAATTGCTCGGCCACGCGTTCGACAATCTCAGCCCCACTCAGCTTCTGATTATCTACATATTCACTGTAAGTGGAAAGATACCCCCCCTGGCTATTGACAAATTCGGCGATGTTAAAATCGACGTAGCCAGGCCCATAGACGACCTCACTATCTGGTATAAGCCTATTGCTCGGGGCAACATTCTCAAGTTGCAGCGGCACCCGCAGGGCCTGGTCGATTTGAATCAAGGCCGACGGTCCAGGTAGATCGTTCATAGCCACCAGTTCTTCAATGGTGGTGCCGTAACGCAGGGCAAGGTAACCCAGCGTTTCTCCCTCTGAGACGGTATGGTAAGTATAGGGGGGGCCATCTGGCACCGGAATGGGCATTGGTTCAACCAGTGGGGTCGGAGATGGGGTGGGGACAGGGGAAGGCGTAGGCGTTAAGACCGCCGTGGAGACAAGCACTACTTCACTACCAGGGGTTGGGGCAGTGGTTGAGGTTGCCTCCATCTGGGTCTGGACTGGATTGGCTTTTTCCAAAACGCTGCTCGGTCCACAGCCAGATATAAAAAAGAACAAACCGCCCACAAGACAGGCGACCAGTTTGAATGACACAGTGTGCATTTTAGGATTGTGGATGATTGGGATTGATGATCTGCCTATTGGTTGTTAATAATTAAGCCAAGTATAACACGGACTTTTGGCAGTGCAAAATAGACCTGTTAGGCAATACTCCGTAACAATGAAATGGTCTTGATAGAGTTTTGGCTGAAATTATAACCCATTCCCATCTTCATTCTTTGTCAGCTTCTCCAGAGATGGTATAATTCAATCAGTGTCAAAGAAGGAAGGAAGAGTGTTGATGAGTACAACCTCAGAGGATAAGGACATCAAGTTGCTTTTGGCCGACGACCACGCGGTTGTGCGCGCCGGTACCCGTGAGCTTTTAGAGCGACAGCCTGACTTCGATATCGTGGGCGAGGCTGCCGATGGGGAGGAAGCTGTCAGTTTGACGTCTGAGCTTCACCCCGATGTGGTGATCATGGATGTACGTATGCCCAAGATGTCAGGCGTAGAGGCGACCCGCCGCATTAAAGCAGAGCACCCGGATGTGCGGGTGCTGGTACTGACCGCACACGATGATGATGAGTACGTTTTTGCCCTGCTCCAGGCTGGCGCTAACGGCTACTTGATGAAAACAGCCGAAATCGATGAGCTGGTTAAGGCTATTCGCACGGTGGCCGCCGGACAATCAATGCTGGCTCCGGCCGTGGCCGGCAAAGTGGTGGCTCAGTTTACCAGTGGCAAAACCCTACCCGAAATACTGAGCAACTCGCACGATCATTATGAGGGTTTGACCGAGCGCGAATTAAGCATTCTGAAACTGGTGGGTAATGGGCTCAGTAACAAGCAAATCGGCAAAAAATTATTTATCAGCGACCGCACGGTTCAGGCTCATCTGTCTAATATTTTCTCCAAACTGGGAGTCAGTTCTCGCACTGAGGCAGTGATGCACGCTGTGCGCAGAGGTTGGATTACTACAGGACCGAAGTAATCCGTAACATGATAGATTTTAAAACATTAATTTATTGCTGCTTTACAATTTTGAAGGGTAAACTTGTTGGGTATGCTCTGTTGCCCAAAAGCTCCTCAAAGATATCCCTGGGCACGGTATGGTCTAATGGCCAATCTGCTTGGGGACATTCATTCTATTTCAAGTTTTTTATGCTCCTCTCAATTTCCCTGATTGCAATCGGTTGTGGTCTTTCGCCCACTCAAGAGGACATTGATGAACCATTTATTGGTGATCCACCGCCGATTAATCCAAATATCTCCTCGGAAGAAAAAATCACGCTTGAGGTTTGGCTTGATCTGGATTTTACCAGAAATGATAGCTTATTTGCCGAAGTAGCAGAGGATTTTGAGAAAGCCTATTGGCAAGAGGCAAAGGTCGAGATAGAAGTCAATATTCAATCCTTCATTGGCGAGAGTATCCCTCAAAAAGTCAGCCAGGCCGTTCTAACCGGTACGTCTCCCGACGTGGTCCAGGGACACGTGTACGCGATGGCTGGCCAGGGGTTGGCCGAACCGCTCAATCGACAATGGCAGGCGTGGGGACCAGAGGCAGAAGCTCAATTTCTCCCCGCTGCTTTAGAGGAAGTTACCTGGAAGCAAACCCGCTACGGCATCCCGCTTGATATTTACACCCTGGTCTTGCTCTACAATCGAGACCATTTTGATGAAGCAAACTTACCCTATCCAGCAGGAAATTATGACCTGTTCTCTTTTCGAGACGCTGCAGCCGCTTTAACCAGGCCGGAAGAAAATCGCTATGGCTTGGGTTTTACCGCTGATCCGTGGTATGTCTATACCTGGTTGGCTGGCGCCGGGGGAGATGTATTGGAAGGAACGCCCGAAATCGGCTTTGGGCTTACGCTTAACTCAGAAACCAACATTGATGCGCTTCGTTTCCTGACAGGCATAGTCCAAGCGGGCTATGGTCAGCGTCCTACCACCCGTCCCCACGATTATGAAGATGCTCGCGAACAATTTCTAAAGGGACAGATTTCAATGTATATTGGCGGGCCGTGGGATATTCATCTGATCCAATCAGCTTACCCGGATTTCCCGCTTGGGGTGGCCCAGTTACCCAAAACCCCAGCCGCAGATAGGGCAGCCTCAGTTTTGGGCAGCACCGGTCTTTTTATTCCCAGAGGCGCCCGTTACCGAGATGTAGCCTTTGAGTTTATGAAATGGATCACCAGTGATCGATACGCGATCCCGATGGCGCGTCGTTTAGGACGATATCCGGCCAAAGTTTGGCTGCAAACATCACCCTATTTTGCTGAAAATCTTTTGTTGATCCCCTTTTTTAATCAACTCAACGCAGCTCGTCCCTATCATCTGGATCGTTTTCCACGGGCCGAGGAAGCATTTGCCAACGCTATAAAAGCCTCCTTCTACGGTGTTGATCCGGCTGAAGCCTTAAATGAAGCCCAAAACGTTGGAGAGGTGTTTGTAGGGGAAAGGGAACAGTTACCTTGACCAAGTTGATCACAACAACAAAGATGCGCCAAGCTTACCAAAATCTTCGTGATTGGATTAGCCAGCTCCGGGCTCAGGCTATCTTGCTAATTATTCTCCTTCTGTCGCTGGTGTTAATGTTAACCGTTGGCGTTACCTTCTTAGCTTATCAGCAGGTTTCACAATCTTTGGCTGAAAGTCGAGACCAGGAGCTGGCCACAGTGTCTGCTGACCGTCTTTCCGAGAGCATCGAAAACTTTGCCCAGGGGCTTCGTACCCTGGCTAATCAGGAGCAGATGCAATCCGGCGAGCCAACCCTGCAAGAACAAACCCTGGAGCGAGGGCGAGACTTGATTGCTGATTTTACCAATCACGACGGTGGCATTATTATCCTGGACGCTAAAGGCTTTGTCAGCGTGACCAAGCCTTTTCGCCCTGACTTGGTTGGACAGGATTTTTCTCAGGAACCTTATTTTCAAAATGTACGCGCCTTCCCAACCTCGACCTTTTTTTCCGACATTATTCAAGAACCTGGCACGGGGGAAGATATAATTGTCATCGCTGTACCTATTGTCAATATCGGCGGTGACTTTGTCGGTGTCATCGCTGGCAGATTTTACCTAAATTTCCAACGGTTGGGGCAGGAGATCCAAAAGCAAAAAGTCGGTGAGGAAGGTATTGCTTATTTGATTGATAGAAACGGACGTATCATCTATCATCCAATTTCCAAGTTAATTGGCACAGATTTTAGCCATCGCGAGGCTGTCGAGCAATTGCAGCAGGGTGACCAGGCAGGAGCCGTTACCACGAGGGAACATCCCAGAACCGTTGAAGGTTACGCTGTGGTTGAGGTAACCGGCTGGGGGCTGGTCATCGTTGAGCCGTGGACTCAGGCCGTAGAACCAACGCAAGAAGCTCTGAGACCCGTGGTCATTGTCCTGATTATCGGTTTAATTATCGTGGCCATTTTTGTTTCCCTGGGTGTACAGCGAGTGACGGATCCTATTCAAAACCTGGTCACTCAAACCCGGCAGGTGACTGCTGGCGATTATGATGCCCAGGTTAATCTGAGTCAAATTAGAGAAATCAAAGAACTGGGTATGGCTTTCAATGAAATGGTTGATCAAATTCGTAGATATCGAGCCGGTGTCCGGCAATACGTGGCCGACATTACCCGAACCGAAGAGGAAGAGCGTAAACGTATTGCCCGAGAGTTACATGACGATACGGTTCAATCCTTGATTGCCATTGGTCAACGTATTGAACTGGTTAAGGGAACGTTAGATGATCCGGCAGAAGCCAAGACCCGCTTGAGTGAATTGAGAACAATGGTTACGGGCACGATTGCCAGTGTGCGCCAATTTAGCCGGGACTTGCGTCCTCTGACTTTAGAAGATTTAGGGTTAAGGGCGGCTATACAGTACCTGGTTAACCAGTTGGCCCAGGGTGAAAAAATCGAGGTGGATCTTAAGGTCGAAGGAGAGGTGGAAGGGGTTTCTATCGATATGGAAGTGGCTATTTATCGAATTTTGCAAGAGGCGCTGAACAACGTGAAGAAACACGCTCGAGCGACCAAAGTTAAGGTGTGGGCCAAATTTACCGAGGAAGAGATTACGCTTATCGTAGAAGACAATGGGCGGGGTTTTGAAGTACCGGAGGCAATGACTGACTTTGCCAGTAGTGGCAGCTTCGGAATGATGGGGCTGCAAGAGCGAGCTCAGCTTTTTGGAGGCGATGTTATTATTGAATCTCAACCTGGAGTAGGTACGACTGTTCACATGGTAATGCCCCGGCAGCCGGATCAGGCTCAATTTGAAGTCGGTCAAGCCACATCTTTACGAGAGACTAAAATTTCGAAAAAGGTTTTAGCCGTAGGGTAATCGTTGAGAAAAGTTTATTGACTAGGCCAAAATGCCTAGTGAATAAAGGCCTAAATTAGGCATATTAACCGATACTTTTTTAAATATTATAAAGTATACTGTGAAGTTGGGTTGCGTTGACAAGGCCCGGGGGTTTTAAAAATAATTGAATACCGTATAACTGAGCAGGCTGGTTCATCAACCGCCCTTATTTAGGGTATCCAGGATTTTTTGTGGAAATCTCCAGGCAGTCAAAGAAAGGAAGGAGGGAAAATTTATGGATTTCTTTTTTCTAGTTTTACTGATACTGATGTTACTATTATTTGGATACGCGCAATTACACAAAGGGGTTGTCAGAAATCCGGGCCAAATAACAATCGAGGAGGAAGAAGCAGAAATTCATTAGCAAAGATTACACTTTGCCTATTTTCGCAGTAGACATACTTATTAAACGAGGTTGTCTCTTAGCGTTTATTTGGTTGGTTTACGTTTAGCCACCCTGGTTTCCACAAACTTTGGGGGTGGTTTTTTTTTAGACCAACCTGTAACAACTGATTATTGCTGCTCAAGTACCTCCAAATATTCGTTTACAGTAATACAGCCGCATCAATATCCCGTAAGGAACAGCCTGCTTTTGCCATTTCCTGGGCCAGGGTTTGGAAACCTAACCGGTTCTCATCAAAAATGATGTGCAATTCCTGAGTTTCTAAAATAATCGCAAATTGCTCAACGCCGGGCAAGTTTCTTAGGGATGCCTCTAAATTTCCAGCGATTTCCGCGGTTAAGATAGGCACACGTAGAGCCTTAAACTCCATGGTCAAGGTGCCTCCTACGATGGTATAATACTAATTGTTGCACCAATTTGGACCAACCAATGACTTTCAACATCATCCCATTCATCAATATTTGCACATGGTTTTTCAGGCTGCTATTGTCAATTTGTTCGTGATCTTATAGAATTTAGAATAAATGGAAACAGACTAAGATAGTAGTGACAGATGTCATCTTATACACCGACAATCGTCACCTCTTATTGATTAAACGCCTATCAGAAAAAGTAACACCAAACTGTAACGGTGTAAAACGGTCAAATCCGGCAATGTATGGCAATATACCAGCCAGATCAAAACAAGGAGGCTTCAATGAAAGCGACCTGGCTAGCCA
>DAOUMU010000327.1:0-9233 GCA_034409055.1 Anaerolineae bacterium | reverse complement strand
ACTCCTGGTTACAAATAGCTTTCAATCTCTAATTTACCATATCGTTGACACAATGGCTATTCCCTCCCTGATAATGAGCCGATAATAAATCATAAATAGAGTAACCACAGAAAACGTCAGAATTAGTAAATTACATCTATATCTGGTGTAACGGTGCTTCCTAATGCCGCAGTCCAAAGTAATGAACGGTAGCCTTTATTCCATTCGGGCTTCCAACTTGGTCGTGTCTTGACTGCTGCAAAATATCCTGGTACAAGGTGCGCGATTAACATTGGCCTTTTCCATAAGGATGAGTTTGTTCAATGATACCCATTCTTTGTGATTGTCACCCGATGGTAAACCCACATTATTCCAACGATAAAGATTGTGTTCGCTTAAATGACACAACCTTTTGTTTGGATTACTGGCTATAGACACAGATTTATAATATGTGCTATAATGGAACGAGGGAATTTTATTCAAAGACTCACTACCCGACACGGACAGAGAAATCCAGGTTTTTTGTTGTCTGAACAAGCCAAAATGGTTGTTTTTCGGGCATTCCGAGCCAATTCAAGCACCTTTGCCAGTGAAAAACCTGGTTTCTGGTTTGCAATGTCGGGTAATGAAAATTTGGCGTTCAAAGAGTGTCATTATTATGGCTGCTAATCAAAATCTCATTGCTCACCTCCGGCGAATTTTGCCTGATATTCTGTGTGATATGCCGGTCACGTTGGCTTACCTGTACGGTTCGGTGGCAATAGAGCAAGCGCTTCCGGTCAGTGATGTGGATATTGCCCTGGTATTGTGTCGCACCGGGCAACGAGATGGTCCTGTTATGTCGCCCAGGGAGCGATTGGATTTAGAGTTTGCCGTCGAGGGGGTGTTGGAGCAGCAAGGCATCCTTAAACCAGACGTACGTGTTATTGACGATATGCCGCTGACCTTTCGGGGCCAGGTTGCTACGCACGGCATCCGACTGTATTCACGGGATGAAGTGGCCCGGGTTGAGTTTGAAACACACACCTGGAAAGAGTATCTGGATTTTGAGCCGGTGGCTCGCATGATGCGTCAGGCATTTTTTGATCATGTTCGAACGCATGGGTTGCAGCATAGAGGATAAAGATTTCTGGAGGTAGCCCCGGAACTGGTGGTCGAAATTATCTCCCCTAATGACCGCTGGCAAGAGGTACGACAAAAATTGGAGGAGTATTTCGCTATCGGCGTACAGTGGGTGTGGATTGTAGAGCCGGAAAGTCGGACCGTGTTGGTTTATCATTCCATTACCCAAATGGGGAAGTTTAGCCAGGAAGATACCTTGAACGGCGAAGGCGTGTTGGCCGGGTTCACCCTGCCCCTGACCAGCCTGTTCGCCCAGTAAGTATATAACCAACTAACTCTATGAAAGGAGAGTGATATGGCAAAATTACGAACGGCCCTTGAAGCGGTCGCAGAAGTGGCTGATGAATTTCAGATTGACCCCAAAGATTTTTTCTCGGTCAGAGAAAAGGGTGGCTCGATCGGGACCCAAATTGCCCAGTTAACGGCTTCCCTGGCCGACGCGGCTCAAATCTTGAACAGCAGTATGACCAGGCAGGACGAGAGGGGCGAGTTTACCAATGTCATCTCCCCGGTAGTCATGCCCAGAGACTCTCGCTCCTATTTTTGGATTGTTATCGCTCTGGGCTTGGCTTTTTTGGGTATTTTTGGGCTGGGCTTCTCCTCTCTTCTGCCTGAGTCCGGTTTTGGTGGCTTTCTGTTTGGACCTCATTACTGGTTACTATGGTTAGGATATGTTGTCTTTAACCTCTGGAAAAATAGCTTTGTGATGATCCCGGATGGCTGCCAGGCCCTTATCACTAAATACGGTAAGGTCGAGGAGATTGTGGGACCGGGTCGAAAATGGCTGTTTCATCCGCTCAAAAAGGTCGGTTACGTGGTCAATACCACCAAGGAGTATCCCTATAATGCCCCTATTCGACGGGCACCTACCCAGGAGCGGGTGGAAGCTTCGGTTGATCTCTTTTTACAGTTTCGCATCGAAGACCCCAGTGAATTTATTTTTACCCTGGGCGGGGCTCAAGGCTTTGCCGAAAAGCTGCAAAACGCCATCAGCGAAGTGACGCGCGCGCTCATTTACGAGCAAAAGGCAGAAGATATTTATGATTTAGTGGGTGAAAGCACCCAGTCGATGTTAGAAAGTCTGAACCGTCAATTTTTGCCGGCAGTCAGATTTGTCAATGCCAACATCACCCATGCCGAACCTGCAAATCAGGAATACCGGATGGACCTGGCCGCCGCCGAGTTGGTTAAAGTGGCCAAGGAAGCTTATACCTACGAGTACGAACTCAAGCTAAGAAAAGAACAAGACGAAGGCGAGTTGAACAAAGAGCTGGCTTCATTGCGGGAAACCCTGTCAGAAATCAAGGCCGAGATTGCCACCTATCAGGCCCAGATTAACACGGCCAAAGAGAAGGCCATTAACCGGGCCAATGCTTACGCCCGTCAACTGCTGATCGAAGCCGAAAGTGAGGCCAAGGCCAACGCGGCCTTGCTTGAGGCTCAGGCCCTGGATATTAAGGCTTTGAACAGCGCTCGCTATCCGGAAATTTTGGAATATCGCTTCCGGCAAGAGACGTTAAACAAAATTGAAGCCATTGCCGACAAATTGCCCCGGATCATTAATATTGGTCCCTCCGCTGAAAACAATATCAACTTTATGGCCGTCGCCCAACAGATGCTGGGGGTCAAGGAGACCCCGCTCTACACCCCTGAAGCGATGCGGGCCATCCAGGAAAAAATGGATGATATTAGAGCTCGCATTAGGGAACGGGCCAAAGAAATTGATGAACTGGTGATAGAAGAGAAGAAGCTTATTGCTGGAGGAGCACAATCATGACAGTGGCTGAAGGACGAGGTTTTTCCAAAGTAAAAGAAGTTGTTGCCGCCTGGAGCAATATTCGGCAATTGCTGCGCTCCGGTGACCAAGGCTATTTGGTACCGGTGGTCATCCCCAAAGAGAGGCGTGGCTTTGGTTGGCTGTTTTGGTTGGTTCTGGCCTTTTATTTTCTGGCCCCGGCCCTTTACTTTATGGTCACGCTGAACTTTGGTCGTTTCCTGTTAACGGCTGTGATCGGGCTATTTCTGGTGGCGGTTGGGGCTTTTTCCTGGTGGCGAAGCGCCATTGTAGAAATTGAGCAAGGCACTACCGGTGTTTACTCCCGCTATGGTAAGATTGAAGGTGTTTTGGAGCCAGGCCGGAATTATCTGTGGTGGCCCTGGGAGAAAGTAGAGTTTATTGTTGATACCTCAACCGAGATTCCCTACACCGCGCCTGTCCTGTCCTCGCCAACCCAGGAAAATGTACCCTTAAAGTCAATCGAATTCTTTTTGAAATTTCGTATCATTGATCCCGTCAAGTTTGTTCGCCACATTGGGGCCAGCAATTTTGATGTGGTCCTCAGTAGCGCCGTCCAGGATGCTATCCGGCAGCGCAGCCGGCAGGTAGAAACGGCCCGGGCCTATGATTTACGGGGAAGCAACGTCGAAGATATGCAGACCTATCTCAACAAGCAGATGGAACGTTATGGTGTGCGTATTATCGGGGCCAATATCCCCGATGTGCAGTTACCGGACCAGTATCGTGAGAACCTGGCCACTCAGGAACGCATCGCCAAAGAGTTGGTCGCTTACGAAAAGGAATGGGAACTCATCCGCAAACGCCGCACCGACGCCATTCTGATGGAAATTGAGCGATCCAAGAAAGAGCGTGATGAAAAAATCATTGCCGTCAGGGAGTCCCTCAACAAAGCCCGGGAAGAGGTAGCCCAGATGCTCCAGGAGCGGGAAGCCGAGGCTGAGAAGATCCGGTTAGACATCGAGGCCAAGGGGCGAGCCGATCTAAACGCGGCCGAGAATCAGGCTCGGGCATTGATCAGCCTGGGCAAATCCTATCAAGATAATCAGGCCGTGCTCCATTATGAACTGGAGATACGTGGTTTGCAAGTCGGCGAGAAACTGCTGCAGCATGCGCCCCGCCCGGTCGTGATCAACAGCCAGGGTGAGGAAGGCTCCGCCCTGTCAACCCTGCTGCTGGCCCAAATTTTGCCCGATGTGATGAAACAGGCCGGATCGGATGGCGGCGATGCTGAGGAGTTGGCGGCTTATAAGTCGCTCATAACCTCTTTGCAAAAAGATTAACGTTTGCCCATTTAACCTCGAACGTTATGGCTTATAAAAACCTGAAAGCGTTTGTGGCCCTGCTGGAAAAGCGGGGCCACCTCAAACGCATCAAAACGCCAGTTTCCACTGAATTAGAAATCACCGAAATCACCGACCGGATTTGCAAAGGGCCACTGGAGAAAAATGTGGCCCTGTTGTTTGAAAATGTTGAAGGGTATGACTCCCCGGTGCTGATTAACAGCCTGGGCCACCCAGATCGAATGGCCTGGGCGTTGGGAGTCGATGACCTGAACCAACTGCGTGACAACTTGGCCAGAATTCTTGATCCCAGGTTGCCGCAGGGCTTTGGTCCGGCCCTGGCCCGGGGCATGGAGATGCTCAACATCCTCAAATCGATGGGTTTCAAGCCGGCCATGGTCAAAAAAGCCCCGGTACAGGAGGTGGTTTACACCGGGGTCGAGGCGGATTTAGGCCGTCTGCCCATCCTCAAGTGTTGGCCCAAGGATGGCGGCAAATTTATCACGCTGCCCACCGTCATCTCTCGTGACCCGGTAACCAACACCCGCAACGTGGGCATGTACCGCCTGCAGGTGTACAACCGGTGCACGCTGGGCATACATTGGCAAATTCATAAGGGCGGTGCGGAGCATACCCGCGTGGCCCAGGAGAGGGGTGTCGAGGGTATGCCGGTGGCCGTCAGCCTGGGGGGCGACCCGGCGGTGATGTGGTGCGGCAGCGCCCCCCTGCCGCCCGGCATTGACGAGTTTCTGCTGGCCGGCTGGCTACGCGGCCGGCCGGTTGAACTGGTTAAATGTGTCTCGCAGCCGCTCGAAGTGCCGGCCCAGGCCGAGTACGTCATCGAAGGCTATGTGGCCCCCAATGAGCGCCGCCTGGAAGGCCCTTTTGGCGACCACACCGGCTACTATACCCCACCGGATGATTATCCGGTACTACACGTCACTGCCATTACCCACCGTAAAAAGCCCATCTACCCGACCACCGTCGTCGGTATCCCCCCGATGGAGGATTATTGGATGGGCAAGGCCACCGAGCGTCTTTTTCTATCCCTGATCCAACTGTTTCTGAGTGAAATTGTGGACGTGAATATGCCCGCTGAGGGTGTCTTCCACAATCTTATCTTTGTCTCGATCAAAAAGCGCTTTCCCGGCCATGTCCGCAAAGTCATCAACGGCTTGTGGGGATTGGGCTTGATGATGCTGACCCGCTGCATCGTCGTTTTTGATGAGCAGGTGAACGTGCAGAACACCCAAGAAGCTTATTTCCATATGCTCAACAACGTCGATTGGGCCCGGGATGTGGTCATTCAAGAAGGCCCCACCGATGCCCTGGATCATGCCAGCTATCAATTCGCTTATGGTGGCAAAATCGGTATTGATGCCACGGCCAAAGGACCTGATGAGGGGTATCACCGCCAGTGGCCGGAGCTGGTGGTGATGGATACGGCGGTGAAGGCCAGGGTTGATGAACTGTGGGGTGAGTTGGGGTTGTGAGATGGAGTAAGTGAATCTACGAAGAAATTCAATGATATCTCGGCAGGTTGAGAACCAGACACAAAATCCCCTCAACTTTAGCGCAAAGCCAAGGGGATTTTGCTTAACGGGCTTGACCTGCCGTAGCAGGCGTGGCCTCTTCTCAATTACGCAAAATGATGGGTATGTAGATGAAAAGGTCCTTCTGCGGTGGGACACCTTCAAACTTGGTCCCGCCATTCAGGGTAAAATCGCCGCCGGAAAGGGGCGTCGTCCCCGCTTCGGGTTGTCCGACGCTCCCGGATAGGATGAAGTTCCCCCCACTGATGGCTTGGGCGCTGCTCACGGGGCGTCCGATGAGGGTATAACTTTGGGCCAAGGTGGGTATATTGGTCACGACCCAGACCAGACCAAAAAGTAACACCAGGATAATGAAACGATAGATCTTCATCAGTCAGGCTCCTACTGCAACATAACCAATATTTGAATCACATCGGTTCCTGCCTCGAGACCGGTCAGGGCCTTGCCAATGACGGTGCCGTTGGGCGCGTTGGCCCCGGCCCGCATAGCGTGGCCGGGCGTGTCAGAAGCGACCAGTAAATCGCCAGGCTGGATCCCCCCGTTCTCCGCGCTGGCTTTAACTGGTACGATGCCGACCACGGCCAATGGTATTTTGCCGGTATGGTCGGCGTCAGGATCGAACCCGCCGATAAAGGCGGGTTTAGTAGAATAAACGCCGGCAACGGTAGCCTGGAAAGCCTCAGTGCTGCGGGTTAATTTGCCGTCTTTCCCAATCGCCAGCACATCACCCGGTTCAAGATCTTCAACTACCGCCGGTAACATTTCTGCAAAGTCAGCACCAGTGCCGTTGTAACTACCATCAGCAAAAACCACGCCGTCATTTCTCACGTAAAACCGACGATTAGGGGTTGGGTTGGTATCCCAAGCTTCGATAATATTCCCCGAAGCGCTTTCGGCACGCAAGGCAACACCCGTACCGGTGTTGATAGCCCAGACGCCCCAACCGTTACTGGAACCGGTCTCACCCAGGACGCCGGTTGCGTTAGCCATGCCTGTACCCCAGACGCCGTAGCCGGTGGTGCCGTTGTTTTGTCCCTTAACCCCAGTGCCGGTCGCATTGGTTTCGATGGCCAGACCATAGACTCCGGTCGCATTACTGGCGTTGGAGTGTGTGACCCCCCGGACCCCGCTGTTGCCTCCTGTAGTGCTCATGGCTTCGCCAAACACGCCTCGCCCCCCGGAGGAATCGCTCGTCCCGTAAACGCCGGCCGGGTTGGCCCCACCGGTCGCGCTGCCGGAGATGGCCTTGGCTCCAGAACCACTGGTCGTAACGGCCAGTACTGTATTAGAACCGGACAACGTCACGCTGTCATGCTGCCGCCGGAAACGTTGAGGCCGCCTTTGGCCGTTACCTGGCCGCTGTTGCTGACCTCGAATTTAGTATTCACGGCATCATCCAGATCCCGTCCTTCGATGATATTGCCCGATTGACTTTCAGCGCGTAGGGCAACACCTGTGCCGCTGTTGTAAGCCCAGACGCCATAATCATCGCTGGAACCGGTCTGGCCCAGGACACCGGTGGCGTTGCCGCCGCCCTGGCCCCAGACGCCGTAACCAGTGGTGCCGTTATTTTGCCCTTTCACCCCGGTTCCGGTCGCGCCAGCGTTGATGGCCAGACCGTAGACGCCAATCGCCCCACTATCCGTTGAGTTTGTTTCCCCCCGGACGCCCGTGGGACTGCCGCTGGTGGCCGTGGCCTGGCCAAATAAACCCCGATCATTGCCACTGGAGCCGGTGGTCACCCCGGTCAGGATGGCCCCCGTGCCTTGAATCTTTGCCCCCGGACGCAGCCCCAAGGCATAGGGAACCGCTTTCAATTCCTGGCGCGGGTCCAGTTTAGTCGGACCACTGCTACAATCTACGGTAATTTCCAGGTAGCGAGCCTCGCCGGTAAAGGCGTCGCTGCCAAAATCTAGTTCTACAGAGAAGGCGCCGTTGGTCACCGTGACGTTGTTGGCGTTGACATCAGCCCCAATTTGATTGCCGTTCGTGGCTGCATCAAACAACTTAAAGGTAAAGCTACAGGTACCGTTCACCGGTCCATTAGCATCGGCCAACTGCCCTTGATAAATAAAACTGGTTGAGACGACCGCTTGAATGGTAATTCCCTCAGCAGGGTCCTGCGCGGCCACCGGCGATGACCAACTCATCGCCATAAGACAAACGAAAAATAGAAGTATAAGTTTGAATAAAATTCTGTGATTCATGGTTTCTTTCCTTTCCACAAGTGATTACAAATTTTGTAAAATCTCGAATAGCAAGTACTGTAACTAAAGCTGGAAACAATTTGCGTGGTGCTGACTAACCGGGTTGCCATTTCTGCCAACCATTTATAGCCAGTAACTACCTGCCATGTCATTCTGAATGAGCGCAGCGAGTGAAGAATCCCCAAGGTTTTGGTAGAGTAGACCTCTTTTGGGCCAAAGTTTCGGAGATTCCTCGTCGCTGAGCTCCTCGGAATGACATGAGGGTAGGTAGTTACTATATATAGCCAGCCAAATGGAGAAATATGACTTATTTTTCCAAAATACTGATCCCCCCTTTTTATGTGGATGAAGTTGTGTAAGACGGTAGTACTTTAGCCTACCGATGTTACCGCAGTGTTACCGGGTCTCCTCGCTTAATATCCTGGGGGATGTGCTCATTGCCCTGGAGAGGTATGATGAGGCCAAGCAACTGTTCCAGGAAAGCCTGAGCCTCGCCGAGACGCTCGATGCCCAGGAGGGCATCGGCTGGGCCTGCCACGGTTTGGGCGATGTTCACCGGGTACTGGGTGACCATCTGGCGGCCCAACGATCCTATCAACGAAGTTTGACTATTTTTGAAGCAATCAAGGCGCGCGAGGGTATCGCCTGGTCTTGTCACGGTTTAGGTGATCTGGCTGTGGCCCGGCAAGCCTATGTGGAGGCTCAACAACACTATCAGCAAAGCCTGGTTGTTTTTGAGGAAATTGGTGATCTCGGGGCAGCCGCGGAAACTCTCAATGCCCTTGGCAATACGGCCTGTGCTTTGGGCAGCGAAGCGTATCACCAGGCCAGAAGAAATTTCCACCAGGCTTTGCAAATGGCTATGGCGGTCCAGGTTATTCCTGTGGCCTTGAATATTTTGGTCGGTCTGGCCACGATTCTGGTAAAAGAAGAAGGACCTGATCCAAATGAAAGGAAGGAACAAGCTTTAGACCTGCTTGTCTTGACTCTGCACCATCCGGCCAGTGATCAAGAGACCAAAGATAGAGCGGCATCGCTCCTGGCCGAATTGGCGACCCAATTCCCTCCGCCAGTGGTGGCCGCAGCCCAGGCCAGAGCAACGACAAGAACCCTTGAAGAAGTCGTGGCTGCGGTTTTGGGAGAGATGCAATTCAGCTAAAAACTAGACTCAGTAGATCCAATTTTCAAGCTCGGAGCGGACCAGTGCGAAGACCTGTGCAGCTTTGCTGCCTCCCTGTGGGACAGTCCGCGTTTTGGCCGCTGGACTGTGGTCCAGCTAGAGCAAATTTGGATG
>DAOUMU010000326.1:0-20275 GCA_034409055.1 Anaerolineae bacterium | reverse complement strand
TCTGGAGGCTGCGGGGGTGGGGGTGGGGGTGGGGGAGAATGAGCCGCATCAACCGTGCGTATAAATTGTAATCCCGGTTCTCCTTCCAACAACCCCATCACAAAAACGGAGTATATTTCCCCTTCGTCAAACCTTACGTCCGGCTGGTTTCGAATCACCTCTTTGCTATCGTTCCGGCGCAGGTCTACATTATATGAACCGGCTCCTAAAGAAATATAACCACTGGTATTTTTAAACGTCAAATTAGTGACCCAACAATCGTCGGTACCAGCCAAACAAATGTCCACGGCCGGAGCATCAGGCGAGGCATGGATGAGGCGCACCCGGGCCTCGCCAGCCTGGGGTAAGATATTATTTTCGTCAACCAGTTGCCAGGGCTGGAGGTTCTCCACTCTACCTACAGCTACTAATGTATAATCTTGATCATCGACAAAAGATAGCGTCGCCTCGATGACGGGGGGGGTTCCACTCTCAGCCCCGGCCGGTAATACCCTGATAGTGTGATTGGCTGCTGCCAAAAGTTCATATTCCGAGACCCTGCTGAAAGGTACATCGCTAAAAACCCGGTTACCACTGACATAAATATCTGCATTGGGGGCATTGGGCGAGGCGTGAACCACACGCAAACGTGGGCTCTCTCCCGCTTGAACGACGACCCCGGCCAAAGTTAACCCAATCAACAGACAAAAAGCGACTTGGACGAAGGGTTTAATGTAACTTTTCTTCATTAGTAAAGACTCCTTTGCTATCGAACCATAAAGCAAAAAGCCCGGTCTACCAGCAGACCGAGCTTATCTCTTGTCTTAAAAATCACTCTTCCTGGTCCGGCCCGCTGCTTTCGCCCAAGCCTCCTCCTAACATACTGCCAGGCATCTTTAGTATCTTCTGCATAAGCTTGCGTTTAAAGGAACTCTCAGGCATATTCTCTACACCTTCCTCATAAGCCCCAATGGCCGCAATAGGTTGCCCCTGTTTCATCCGCAATCGACTGATCGCCTGCCACACATACATGGCCATTTCATTCTCGCCAATCTCTTCCAGAATGGTCACCGATTGTTTATAGGTGTCAACGGCATCATCGAGCAACTCTTCGGCCTGATATATTGAGGCCCGGTTGCCCAGGGTTTGAGCCTGCCCTTTCTTATCGCCTAATTGGGTAAAACGGGTCATGGCCTCATCTAAGGCTGCGTGGGCCGCCGGATAATCCTCCAATTGTTTATACGTAACGCCGATATCGTTATAAATTTCGGCAGTATGTTTGGTATCATCTGTTGCCTGTTGAAGCGCCTCTTCAAACTTTTGGAGAGCAGCTTCAAACTTTTCTTTGCGAAAAAGGGCAATGCCCTCTTCATGTAATTTTCTGGAGATATCAGTCATTTCACATCACCTCTTCAAATTCGTTCCTGCTTTTGGCAGCCTAAGATGGAAGCGGCAAAATCAGTTGGACGACTGTGCCACGGTTAGGTGGTTCGGTACGAGACTCAATTTGCAACTCAGCATCAATCAACGCAGCACGCTCCCGCATATTGAGAAGGCCAAAACTGCCACGCTCGTCATAGTCGTCACTACTTTTGTCGATATTAAACCCGATCCCATCGTCTCGAATGGTTACAATAAAGTGATCATGCCTGGTTTCAAGCGAAAGCCATACATTGCGGGCATTGGCATGACGTTTAACATTGTTGATAGCTTCTTGTACAATAGAAAAAATGGTGCCAGCAACTTTTATATCATAATCTACGTACTTGACCGTTTTAAAATGCACTGTAAAGTTTTCGGAGCTTCGAAGCTGATTAACATACTGTTCAAAAGCAGCCACCAACCCCTGAGTTTCTAAAATAACAGGGCGCAACTCAAAAAGCACATTACGGGCATCGCGCGTGGCCTGGTGCACCAAATTACGAAGGGCGCCGATTTCGTTACGCACTGCCTCTGGTTTAACCTCATTCAAACGTTCTAAATGATCAAGGCTCATACTGATGGCAGATAAAAGCTGTACCGGCCCATCGTGCAATTTGCGGTTCAACTCTCGCCGGACATCCTCTTGAGCTTTGATGATATAGTCACGTTCCTGGCGTACCTGTTGATACAGGCGAGCGTTCTCAATGGCGATGGCTGCCTGGGCAGCGATGGAACTCATAAGCTGCACATCTTCCTGGTTAAACCCCGTGCCGGAATATTTGTTTAGCACTTCCAGTACGCCAATAACGCGCCCTTTAATCTTCAACGGCACAGCGGCAATAGATTGGGTCAGGAAACCGGTACGGACGTCAACTCGATGACTAAACCGAGGGTCAGCGCGGGCATCGTTGACAATTACCGGTTGTCCATTGCGAGCCACCCACCCGGCAATGCCTTCATCCAGAGGGATACGCAACTGGCGCAACACCTGACTGCGAGAGCCATGGCTAACCTCAAATATCAGTTCCTCTTTCTCATCATCAATAAGCATAAGTGAGGCCGCCCCGGCATCAATCACGTCGGCCGCAAGTTGCATCGTATCTGATAATAACTTATTCGTATCGAAGGTGGTCATGAGCGCCTGGCTCACCTTGTAGAAAACCCCCATCTGCTTCAGGCGTTGGTGGGCCAGTTCCAGGTCGGCAATAAGCGAGGTCATTTGCCCCACCCCTCTAGCGATACGCGTTAACAAATTATGCTGATTGGCGCTCAATTCGTGACCAGGGGGCAATACCAAGCTTAAAGAGCCCACTACATTTGTATCACGCAAAAGGGGCAGGTTAACCAAAACAAGTTGGCTATCAGAAAGTTTTGAAACAGAAATGGGCAAGGTGGATTTAGTAGAAATACGCCAGGTGGTACTTTGCAAACGCTTGGTCAGGGCCTTTTCCAAATTGTCAATGCGAACCAGTGCTTCTTGCCGGAAAGGGCCAGAACGGACGCGTTGAATGGATTGCGCCTGGAATATGATTGACCCGGCTTCCGCGCCGATAATCCTGATAACCATACCCAAAGCTTTACGCAATATGGTATCCAGGTTACGCAAAGCCGCCAGGTCAAAAAGTTCATCGACAATTGAAGATTTGGGACGTTCGGGGGGAATCGGTAACTCCTGAAGCGAGGTTTTTTCAGTCATAATTCTTTATGCCTTAGTAGGTGACCTCTAAAAGTCCCTCAGCCAGGGCCCGCAATGTCTCTGCAGAGAGATCACTCAGGCTCATAGCAATTTTAATATACAGTAAATTAGCCGGGTTTGACAGAAACTCACGAACATCTTTGGGCATTTTGGAAAATTGGGCAATCTCATCCAAGGTGGCTACTTCCCCACCCGAGTCATTGGGTGAGATACCCTGATCCATAAAATAATTGAACGAGACATTGAGATGCTTGGCCAAAACTTGCAATTCCTGCAAGGGAATTTCGACTTTGCCAAGTTCATAGCTCGAAATTCGACTGGCTGGAACACCTAACACCTTGGCCAAATCTTCTTGAGAACGCCCTGCTTCTATACGGGCCCGGCGTAGCAATACCCCAATAATGCGCTGACGGAGGGCCATTGCTTCAAGGGTTGGAAATGCACGATTTGTCTCTTTAAGGGGCAGGTCAGATAAGAAGTAAATAACCGGAACATTAAAAAATAAAGCCATAACCTCCAGTTGAGGTAGGGAAACATCACGCCGGCCAAATTCTATATCAGACGCCAATCCCGACGATATGCCTAACGCTTCCCCGACCTCTTTCAAGCTGAGCCCCGACCTAATACGAGCGTGGCGAATCTTCACGCCCAATACTTTTTTGCGTAAAACCGCCTCCCTCGAATCTGGGGTATATTCTAGCATCGCTGGCCTCCAACAGATTTTGCATCTAAATTATAACACAAAAGATTATGTAATACAACGGCGGGTAGATTATTATGATATGGACCAAAATGACCAGGGCTTATTGATTCTATTTCTCACCTATGATACAATGAGAATATGAATATTATGGAAAGTACCGGGCAGGAGCAGTAACAATGAAATACGTTATTTCTATTTTTACTTTTGCTCTCTTGCTAATGATGGCCAATACAAATCCAGTTCAAGCTGGAGAGCCAACCGGGGAAATTGGTCCTATGAACCCCACGATGTTTAAGTGTGTCACTAAAGGGGGTTCTGAAGAGGAGACTTCGGAGACTGGCGAGATAATTAGCAGCAAACCTGTGGCCAGCGGCGAGGTCATCGAGCTCGATGCAATCAATGAAATTATCAACAACGACCCGACCACTGAAAATAGTAATTGCACCAGCAATTTTGATATTATCAGTGATTTCGGTTTCAATACCACCGATGCTGAGGAATTTAAGGCATTTCTCAAGAAGGCAGAGCGGGAATGCAACAAAAAAGGGGGTAGACTGGTGACGGTCGCAGACACTCGCATTGATGGCATCGTTTACGAGTTTCACCCCACCAATCCCGCAGATCCCGAGGGAGCAGAATGGCGTGGGGTACGCTCCAGAGATGTGCCGGTCGTGGCCAGAGGCATTACTTTTGTCATTGAATGGGGCTCTGAAAAAGACGGCACTTTTCTCTTTCAAAATCTGGGAGCAGGTCCTATCGTGCTTAACCTGCGTTTACCCCCCGATGCCCATCCCATTAACCCTAACCTGATTGTAAAGTCAACAGGCTTAGCGGAAACTCGGACCGTTATCCTGGCCTTTTATCGAGGCGATTATCCTCCGCCTAAGTTTTCTCAAATGCGGACTGAAGAGGGCAATCCTTTACCTTTCGTTAGCGATGAGGATATTGTCCTGGCCAATAATTGTGGTTTGGCTATGCCCAATGTCGGTGGCATTTTACCCCAGGATAAACCGATTTCAATCTTAATCCTGGCGGCAATGATCTTAGTTACTCTACCCACAGTTGGCCTTCTTAAACTCCGCCAAAACCGCTCAGGTTCGTAGTAACGACTTTAGTTGTCTTTGCCACTTAATCAACAACTAAAGTCGTCACTACATTAAAATCTATGTGACAGCCACCATGCCACCCCATGAGCTTCAGAAAATGTCGTTGGCCGTTTTTTAGCCGATCCTAATGAGCCATTGCCTCCATCCGTTTCATTGTCAGGCGAGAAGGCAGAGGCAGGTAGGCATCCCAATGCAAAATCTCGTCCAACTGGTAAGCACTACGCACCACTTCGCGGGTCGTGGGGTCGAGTCGACGGATAGCCCCGTCCAGGGTTTCAATGGCCTTGGCTTTATTCAGGGCTTCGGCCACTTCTGTGGGCAGTTCTATCACCTGTAGATTCAGGCCCTTAAAAACAATACCTAAGGGTTTCAGACGATCAGCCAGCAACTGATTCAGGTGCCGTTCAAGACGCTCGCGGGTAGCCGGGTTAAAGAGGTCGTACACCACGTAGTTCCCCACCAATTTCCTCAGGTAAACATCCACGTTGCGGGAGATAGCTTTTTCGGCGTTGGGCAAGCCACGCAAACGTTGGCTGACATTTTCTCTAATCAGGTCAGGTTGCAGGACATAGATGCCAGACCAGTTGAGATTGACCGGAATGCCATCGTTAGTAGCAATCGCCGTCGCCCGGCCGGTAACCAATTTAGTCTTGGTTTCAAGGACAAAATCTACCCGTTCAAAGGGGTACAGGATGTGCCGGCCAGCAGGTAACACGCGCTTGACAAAATTATCCCGATCAACGGTAACGGCCATGTGATCCTCGAACACCACCCACGTCTTGACGCGGCGAAATATACTCACGCCAGCCACGACTAAAATCAAAACTGTTGCGACAAAAACGGTTAAGAGCATCATTTCGAACCTCCTTGAAACATACCCCAATCAGTTCTTCCTACACCACCTTGGCCACAACTTCAATCCCATTGAGCATCATGTGATAGAGAAAAACATAATGAAGCAAGTCGCCATCGTGAGGGACGGCTCCGATCTCGGTGGCAACATCGACCGGCAGATCATAGGTATCCACACAATCAACCGGCAAAATTACCCGGACCCGTTCATTGCGAGCATTAGCCCGTAATTTCAGATGCATGGCCAACTGGTAGGTACAAAGGTCGGTACAGTCGCCAACGGTGATAAAAGTATTAACATTGGCCTGAGACTCAAGCCAAGCATCCAAATCCGTACCAATAGCCGAATTGATCGACTGCTTGGGCATAATCTGAAGTAGATCGAAGAAGGGGAGGGCTTTGAATTTATCAACCGTTTCACTTTCGCGGGTACCCCGGATGCAGTGGGGGGGGTAGCTCTCAAACTCCACCGCATCTTCCGGGTGAGCATCCTGAGTTAAGATAAAATTTCGTACACCAGCCTGGTAACTTTTTTCAAAAAGAGCAGCAATGGGATCAACAATGCTGGCCACACGAGGACTGGCCAGGGGGCCTTCGTAGCAAAAGCCATTAATCACGTCAACTGAAATGACAGCCACATTAGTCGCCTTGCCGTCGACAACCTCCGTAATAGGGATAGTCGGCAAACTATTTTTCCACCCAACCACATAATTCAAAAAAGGTTTGCTATTTTCGATTAATTGCTTAACATTCATTTTTCCCACCTCACTAAGTGTTATTTTTACACTATATACAACTAAAATAAAAGACTTAGTGTTCAAGTCACACCAAGTATAATCCAAAAAAAGGTTTTTGTCAATATTACACTAACAATTTTAAGGTTCAATCGTTTCCCCGCTGGTCACGAAATCGGTCTGAAAATGTGACTCGGTGACATCTGGGTTAATAATCACATTATGCCCAATTTTAATCCCGGCCGGGATACGAGCTCGCTTGCCGATCACGGTCAAACCAGTATTAAGCCGTTCCGGATAACGACGATTGGGCGCATTATCGACGCCATAGCCAATCTCTGCTCCTTCGCCAATATAAACTTCTTTGTCGATGATGGCCCGTTCAACCCGAGCTTTGGGGGTAATGATGGTATCGGTCATAATAACTGAATCACGCACGATGGCCCCTGAGGCAACCCGTACTCCCGGCGACAGTACCGATCGCTCCACAATACCATTGATGATACAGCCATTGGAAAGCAAATTACTACCGACCCAGGCCTCGGGGCCAATTTGCACGGGCGGCTGCTCTTGGCTACGGGTGTGGATGACCCACTCCGGATCGTACAAATCAAGGGCAGGGGTCTCGGCGAGCAGGGCCATATTGGCTTCCCAATAGGCTTGCAAGGTCCCTACATCGGCCCAGTATCCCTCAAACATGTAGGCGTAAACTTTATGAGATTGCAGAATATTCGGCAACACATCATAGCCAAAATCATTTAATCTTTCATCAGCCAAAACTTCTTTGAGCACTTCAGCCTTAAAAACGTAAATACCCATAGAAGCCAATGTTTCTTTGGAGCGACGCGGTTTTTCCTTGAAGCCAGTCACACGCATATCGCTATCAACGCTGACAATGCCAAAGCGATAGGTTTCAAACGGGCTGACTCGACGCACGGCCAAAGTCACGTCGGCTCGCATTTGCTGATGAAAGCGGAGCATAGGCCGATAATCCATTTTATAAATATGGTCACCGGCCAAAATAAGCACGGCGTCAACGCGCTGTTCCTCCACAAAATCGATATTGCGCCGCACCGCATCGGCTGTGCCCCGCTGCCAGCCACTCTGTCCGGATCCCAGATAAGGTTGTAACAGACGTACCCCCCCCTGAGAGCGGTCCAAGTCCCAGGGTTTCCCCACCCCGATATGATCATTTAAGGCCCGAGGCATATATTGGGTTAGCAAGGCCACATTATAAAGCCCCGAATTGACACAGTTTGACATAGGAAAATCAATGATACGAAACTTCCCCCCAAAGGGAATAGCCGGTTCTGCTCGAACTGCAGTCAACACACTCAGGTCTTCGCTGGCACCACCGGCCATAATCATCACTAATGTTCTCATTAGACTGTCTCCCCACTGGCAATCTCGGTCCCCGGAAAATCAGCTTCAGACCGCCCGCAATGAATCAGGACATTACGACCAATACATAGGCCACCGGGCACATGCGCACCCGCACCGACCACGGTGATGCCGGTATTCAACTTATCGGCTAATTCACGGCTCGGTGACATATCCTCTCCATACCCCAACTGCGTACCCGCGCCAATCACTGCATCTTCATCAATAATAGCTCGATCAACAATGGCCCCTGGCCCAATCCAGGTATCATTGACAATGACCGATTCACGCACCACGGCCCCCGGTGAAACATACACCCCTGGCGAAAGTACAGAGCGCTCTACCTGGCCTCGAATGACACAACCGTTGGAAACCAGGCTATTTATAACCTGTGCCTGTGGTCCTAACTTTACCGGTGGCCGTTCCTCGCTGCGAGTATGAATCACCCAGTTCGGATCATGCAAGTTAAGGATATTTTCCGTACCCGGGTCGGTTAAGGCCAGATTGGTTTCCCAATAGGATTGGACGGTGCCGACATCGACCCAGTAACCCTCAAAAGCATAGGCGTAAACCTTATCCTGAGTAATCATGGCCGGAATTACATCTTTGCCAAAATCAATCCGGGGTGACTCGGCACTGCCTTCTGCCAATCGTTGAGCCAACACATCGGTGTTGAAAACATAAATACCCATTGAGGCCAACGTGCCTTTATCTCGATCCTTGGGTTTTTCGTGAAATTCAGTAATACGCATATTACGATTAACGGTCATAATCCCAAAACGATCTGTTTCTTCCAGGGGCACGTTCATGACCCCCACCGTCAAATCAGCCCCCTTTTCTCGATGGTACTCCAGCATCGGTCGGTAGTCCATCTTATAGATGTGGTCACCGGAGAGAATAAGAACCACATCAGGGTTTTTCTCCTGGATAAAATCCAGGTTGCGATAAACGGCATCGGCTGTACCCCGATACCAGTCTAAATCAGCACTGCTACCCTGATAGGGCTGGCGCAGGTGAACCCCACCCCGCTGCCGGTCCAAGTCCCACGGCTTACCGATCCCAATATGGGTATTGAGCGAGTGGGGACGGTACTGGGTTAAGACCGCTACATCATAAATACCAGAATTAACACAGTTAGACAGGGTAAAATCTATAATTCGATATTTGCCGGCAAAAGGCACTGCCGGTTTGGCCCGCCTGTCTGAAAGCACAGTCAGACGGGTCCCCGCGCCACCGGCCATCAAAACAGCGATGGTTTGCATAATGAACTCCAAAGAAGTTATTGGTGACCAAAAATAAACACAAATTTGCTACTCAGGGCAAAACTGTAGCTGGTGCATCCCCATGCGCCAGCTCAGGGCAAAACTGTAGCTGGCGCATGGGGATGCGCCAGCAGCCAGGCATAAAGGCTGCCTTGCCTACGTTTTGCCCTGGAAACTGGCTGCTCTGTTAAGGAAAGAGGCGACGTGCTTTAATCTCGGCCACAGCATCTTCACGGAAACGATAGAGGCGAGCAGGACGGCCACCGGTATCACGATAGCCATCAACCATTTCAACCACGTTACTTTTGCGTAATTTGCTGCGGAAATTGCCCTTGTCTAACTTCGTTCCCAGGACAATCTCATAAGCATCCTGCAATTCACGCAGAGTAAACTTTTCCGGTAAAAGCTGGAACCCCACCGCAGAATATTCCAACTTGTAACGTAACCGCGTCAAAGCGTAATCTAAAATGTGTTTATGATCAAAGGCCAACTCAGGTAAATCGTAAACGGAAAACCAGCCAACGTCTTCCGCGTCGTCCGCCGCTTGAGGATTGATCTTATCGGCCCCAACCAGAGCAAAATAAGCGACGGTAATCACCCGGGTGCGTGGATCACGATCAGGGGCGCCAAAGGTGTAGAGTTGTTCCAGATAGACATCCGTGCTGGTAACGCTGGTTTCTTCGGCCAGTTCTCGATAGGCTGCATCTTCCAGGCCCTCATCTATTTTTACAAAGCCGCCCGGAATGGCCCACATGCCCTCGTATGGCCAGGCCTTACGCTTGATAAGCAGTACTTGTAGCTTCTCATCAAGGATGCTAAAAATTACTACATCGACTGTGACCGAGGGTCGTTCATATTTGGTGACATCGTAGTTTTCGGCTGTCTCTGGTGCACTCATGGAGACCCTTTACCAACTATCAATTAGTTGTTAACAATAAATATTGGACAACTGGCAGAAACGTATTTTATGGAAAGGAATTTTAGTATAATCTGAGTTAACTTTACTGTCAAAATTGTTGGTATAACCCCTTCGCCAAAATGAGACAAAAACTAAGGACAGTTGTATAATTCACGGATGACAAACATACCTCAACCACCCAATTACTCCCGCAAATGGTTGGTGATGGCTGCGGTCGGTAGTGGTGTTTTTCTGGGCACGATTGACAGCAGCATCATCAACGTTTCGCTGCCAACCATGATGCAGGTGCTCAATACTGATTTCCCCACCATCCAATGGGTCATTTTGAGCTACCTGCTGACAATCACCAGTCTACTTTTGAGCGTGGGCCGGCTGGCTGACATCCGGGGCAAAAAGAAAATCTATCTACTTGGTTTTATTATCTTTACTCTGGGCTCAATGTTGTGTGGACTTTCCCCCAGTGCCGGCTGGCTGGTGGCCTTTCGCATACTGCAGGCCCTGGGGGCGGCCATGGTCACGGCCCTGGGGGCGGCCATTGTCACCGAAGCTTTTCCACCAACGGAGCGGGGCAAGGCCCTGGGCATCAGCGGTACCATCGTTTCTGTTGGCATTGCTACCGGTCCGGCCCTGGGCGGCTTATTGATTGGCACCATTGGCTGGCGAGCCATCTTTTTCGTCAACGTGCCGGTCGGCATCGTGGGGGTGATGATGGTGCGGGCTTTTGTCCCGCCTGACAATCCGACCGGCCATCAGCGATTCGATTTCGGCGGGGCAGGGACTTTGCTCATTAGCCTTTTAAGCTTTCTACTGGCCCTGACTCTGGGTCAGCGCTGGGGTTTCGACTCCCTGTTCATCATCGGCTTACTGCTCTTCTTCATCCTCTCTCTCTTCATCTTTATGCTGCTCGAAATGAAGGCGCCTCAACCTATGGTTGACCTGACGATGTTTCAGAATTCGTTCTTCAGCATTGGCGTGCTGACCGGTTTTATGAGTTTTATTGCCCTGGGCGGAAGTTTTATTTTGCCCTTCTATCTGCAAGACGTGCAAGGCTACAATGCCGTTCAGGTCGGCCTGTTGTTGAGTGTCCTGCCCATAATGCTATCGGTCTTCTCCCCCTTAAGCGGCACTTTATCGGATCGTTTTGGTACGGGAGGGCTGACCACAATTGGACTATTACTGATAGCCCTGGCCTTTCTGGGGCTACGGACGCTCCAGGTCGATACGCCTACCCTGAGCTACATCTTGCGCATCATTCCCCTGGGCATTGGCGTGGGCATCTTCAACTCGCCCAACAATAGCGCCATCATGGGCTCGGCACCAAAAACACGTTTCGGTATAGCCTCCAGCTTTATCGCCATCAGCCGCACCCTGGGCCAGACAACGGGCGTAGCGGTCATCGGTACGATTTTTGCGGCTCGAGCCGCGGTGCATGCCGGCCATACTATGAGTGCCGATATCAACGCGGCGGGCGGTGTCGCCCTGGTGAATGGTCTCCAGGATGCGGTGACAATCGTCGCCGTAATGATGTTTCTGGCCACCCTCATCTCGACGGTTGGTCTTTGGTTGAGGTGGAAAGGGAAAAAAATTCCTGCTTCCCTACCTTAAAATAGCCCCTATTTACCCAAAAATACCCTCCCTGGGGTATAGAAATTCGTTACGAAATGTGATATAATGGGAAATTAGAGGTGGGGCCCTCAAGTACTGCTAGCTCCTTTGTTGCAAAACGTAGCCAGGGTATCCCTCCTATGCCCGCCGTAGAGGCATGGGGATGTGTCTATTACAAGGTTTTGCAACAAGAACTGGCTCAGACGAGATTTTTGGGAGGCCTGTCAGCATCGTCTGAGCTAATGGTACGACTGGCTCAAACTTGATCCGCGTCAAATCATCGATTCTCGGACAATGCACAACATTGCCCAAGGCCATAGCCAGGTCACTCTTCCCACCCCTACGCTTTTTGCACTTTAGCAATTACTTATGTCAATTCATTTTTCGGCAGGATTGACGGGGGTTTTTTTAGGTTTATCCTGTCACATGTCTTTAACGCTACTGTTCTTTGCAGACAGGCGAGGAGGGACAACTATGTCCAAGATCACAAAACATATCCGCAAATGGTCCGGGGGAACGGGTTTGACGGATATCGCCATCCGCAACCTGATGCGCACCGAAGGGCTACAACCCTTTGCCTGGTCCGGCACGCCGGGACAAATGGATCACCTGCATACAGCCTCATACCGCAGAGTAGTTTGGGTAGCTGATGGATCGATTACCTTCAACCTGCCCCATGAAGGCCAGCAACTCACCCTCCGCAAGGGGGACCGGCTTGATCTGCCGCCGGGGGTGGCTCACCGGGCTGTTGTCGGTCCGGCCGGGCTGGTTTGTTTAGAGGCGCATTCAAGCCTCCAAAAAAATAATCTCCTCCCTTATCCCCAAAAATACCCCTATGGGATATAAACCACCCCTAAATCTGATATAACATATTCTCTCGTTCTTCCCTGTTAGAACGGTTAGGCGAGATTGGCCTTCCAACGTTGATTATTGTCGGCAGAGATGATCGGTCACGGCCTCCCCATGAAGCTCAGGCAATGGCAGAAAAGCTCCCCCATGCTCAACTTGCCGTGATTTCACACGCCGGGCACGTGAGTAATTTGGAGCAACCACAGGAGGTGACTGAGCTTCTGGAAACATTCCTGAAAAAGCATTTGTGAAGAAATGAGAGACATTATTCTTTTCATCGCCTCAAGTCTTGATGGTTTTATTGCTCGCCCTGATGGAAGTGTCGACTGGTTATTTATGGACAACGACTACGGCTATAACGAATTCTACCGTTCCATCGATGTGGTGCTAATGGGCAGAAAAACATACGAGCAAACCCTTGAATTTGGTGAATACCCATACCAGGATAAGAAAAGTTATATATTTACCAGATCATCTGATATGCAAGGTGTCGATGGGGTAGAATTTATTTCAGACGACCTTGAATCGTTCGTAAGGAATTTGAAAAACAAAACAGGGCGGGATATTTGGCTGGTGGGCGGCGCGGAGATTACCAGCCTATTTCTCAGACATGGTCTAATAGATCGGTTTGTCATCTCTGTCCATCCCCTAATTCTTGGAGATGGGATTCCGCTTTTCCCACAAGGTATTGAAACTGTTCAGTTGGATTTTGTGAGGGCCAACTCTTTTGACTCCGGTTTGGTGCAATTGACATACAGGCGCGCGGCGGCTAATTTGCGAGCATTACAAACCGGTTAACTGTAACTGGTAAGCGGGTTGACGCCCATTGAGCAAAATGAAAGGTGCTGCCCGGTTAGTCTGAGCGCCAAGCTGTCTGAGCTGTTGTAGGTCGCTGATACTTCCCAACTGCCGGGCGGCAATAATTGCCTCGGCGGTTTTGGGGCCAATGCCGGGAATACGTAACAGTTCGGCCCGGCTGGCCCGGTTGATTTCAACGGGCCGCTGGCTTAGATAAGTCTGGGCCCAGGTCAATTTGGGGTCACTGGTCAGGGGCAAGTTACCCTGTCGATCAAAGGGCAGTTCCTGGAGGACAAAGCCATAAAAACGGAGCAGCCAATCGGCCTGGTAAAGGCGGTGCTCCCGCAGGGAGGGAGTTTTGGATATATTCTCAAAAGGGGTACCGGGCACGGGATTAAAGGCAGAATAGTAGGCCCGGGCCAGATTGGCCTGTTGGTAAAGCGTGGCAGCGGTGGCCAACAGTTCCTGGTCACTCTCGCCGGCCGGCCCTACCACAAATTGGGTGGTGACACTGGGCGGTTTGACCCACGGTTCCAGGCTATGTTGGTGGCGGCGAACCCAATACAAGGGTGGCATTAGTTCCTGCAGAAACGCTTTTTTGGGGGCCAGGATGGACAGGCGACGTTCGTTAGCCCCCTCCAGGTTAATCGACAGGCGGTCGGCCAGACGAGCCGCCTGTTCAATCTGAGCCTGTTCAGCCCCGGGCATGATCTTGAGGTGAACATAGCCCCGGTATTCATACCGGCGGCGAAGAATATCGACCGTGGCCAGCATACGATCCATCACTTTTGAGCCGCCCCCCACAATGCCGCTGCTCAAAAACAGCCCATCGACCAATTTCTGACGCTGCATCTGGTCAAAAGCAGCCGCCAATTCCTCGGGTTTGAGAGAAACCCGCCGATAATTACGCCCCGCTCGAAAAGGGCAATAATGGCAATTTTGCTCACAAGCGCTGGTTTGCATAATCCGCATAATCGGGATTTTACCCCGCTGCGGATGGACTACGTGGACTCGGCTGCTGGCGATAAATTGGGCTTTATGCGCTTCACCCGTCAGCCTGGGCGGCCCTTCGCAATCCAGGACTGCGGCCTGGCTTAAAACATTAACTTTTTGGTAAATGTCCATAACTGCAATTATAAGAACATACGTTCTCAAGTCAAGTTCGGACAACTATTTGGGTGTGTTTCAGTTGGTATCCTTCTTGGATTTATTCAGCCCTCTTTGGCCCGCCCTGTGGGTTCCGGCTTGTCCGGGTTAGGTTTTTTGTATACCTTGATTTACCGGATGGTCGTCAGATGGTCACCTGGGAGACCGAGAAGGTGAGACGATTTGAAGTCTATACCATCAAGTGGCGGTGGTGAGAAACCCCGGTCAGAGCGTTTGGGAAGTCCCAGGAATTTGTTCCGGGGTTTCTCCAAGGAGAAGCCGGTCAAAGCGTTTAATGTACAAAGATTGTCGCCTTTCATCCGCTTGTTAAATCGAAGGGGCTTTCCCGGCTTATTCTCGTAAGCTCCTTTGCCGAAATGCTAGAAATTTGTCCTTGACACGGTCGAACCTATTTTTTAAAAGCCTTCTCACCAGCGTGAATGGCAATTTTCAAGTGATTTTCAAAGGGGGGCAAAGGGCAAGAATAGGCGTCGGAGTATGCACAAAAAGGACTATAACAGAGATTAAAGTCAACCAGCAACTCCCCGCCACCAAGATCGTGTGGTTCCAGGTAACGGCCCGCTCCATACGTTTCATTGCCACTGGTAGCATCGCGGAAAGGCAGGAATAGCCCACCATGATGGGGCGATTGGTAGATGGCCAGTTTTCCTACTCCCTCCTCAACCTCAAATTCAATGGTGCCGAGACGATAATAGATTTGCTCATCGCCCGTACTGGTTTGGAAGGTCAGTTCCTCTCGTGTTTCAGCGGACTGCAACGTTAAGGTATAGCGATAGTCTGGGTTGGGATCGTAGTACTCCAAACCTTCAAAATTAACCCGATCCTCAATCGGACTGTGTGGGTCCGTCCGAAAGAAGTGATCCTTCATTCTCCGTTGTTCTTGAATGCCAGCAATATAAGACAGTTCGGAAGATTTTTCTTGATCTGAATCGGAGTTGATTTGTCGGACCCGTTCAGGTTTTTCTTGACCCGTTAATATGTTTTTGATACTTGCTAAGATACCCATAGTTGTACTCTCTTCGTGTAAAATGCTAAATCTCTCTGGTTGAGACACCGAAGGTTACGAAGAACTTTCAGTCATACGCGGCTTCGTTATACCCTCTACATTTTTCCGTATATTCCATCTTTATGAATTCAATCAAAAAATTGTCACTATCTTCTGACTAATCGGCTGCCGGGAATCTTACGAACTCACGCAATACATTTGACACGATGCTAAGGTCAGGCGCTTTGAGGTCTACACGATCAGGTGGCGATGGTAAAAAGAAACGGGCGATGAACCCGCGCTGACCCATCGCCCGTATGACACTGCTAGCCGCCGGTTCCACCACTCATCGTAGCACCTCCTGACAGAGATTTTGGCGGCAATCGCGATTACCTTCAATAAATTTTCTGGTTCAATTCGGGGAGGAGAAGTTGAAGAATCAAAAAACGCGTAACCAAACTTGATTACGCTTATAATAGTACCCTTAGCGGTACTAATTGTCAAACCCGACAACGGATACCGCCAGGTGGCTATTTTTGCCTGGGTTTCGGACCTGGCCGGCGTTCTTTCGCCAGATACTCCCGGATAGTCTCTTCGGTCGTAAACCAATCCCGACCGATTTTCTCCCCGTCGATGATCTTATTCCGCAGCAGGCGTCGAATATAGCCGGGGGTGAGACCACTGATCTCGGCAGCTCTGTTGACAGAGATGAGCTTTGAGGTGAGGTTCCCTAAAGAACCTTGGGGGGTGGTCTCTTCGGACACTGTATATGAGATTGTGAAAGATTGCGTTATTTAATGACTATTACACTCCAGACAATACTTGGGTTTTCTCTATTTGTCAATCTTTGGGGAAGTTAGGAAGAAATGGTGGTTATAATCCGTTCTTTGCCTCTCCGACGTCGAGACTTAGGACTTGTTGTTTTTGTCAAATTAAAATAGGGTCATTTAGCCATCGAAAACAAGACTCCACGGGGCTGCTGTTATTGTGAGGCTACTAATACTTGGAAGCATCCGTCACTGAGGTAAACTTTGAGATCCTCCAGACAACCGTGATTCGTGGTCAAACATTGCAAGATACAAAAATGGGTTTTTTATAAATCAGAGCGTCTAAACAATTCTAAAGAGGTAATGCTTTAGCACTAGCAACTTCTTTGCGCAATTCGTCATAAAGTTTTTCTACAAATTCCTCAAGTCCATCAAAACATTCTTCTACAAATTCCTTGAGTTTAGTTTCATCTGTCTGACCTGCTGGGAAGAATTCCTTATATATCAAAAACTCCTGCTGTTTGGGAGGATCATACAAATTTTCAGAGTCAGGTGATAGACGACATATATCAGTGATAATGCTATGAGTCGTTTTATTTCGTATTCCTTTAAGCGGTTCTATCCAAGGGACACTGTTTGATTCTCCAGGCTTATATGCGGTCAAAAAATTGTGTATTGCAGTAGAACACAATTTTGGCTCTTTTAAAGCATTCACATAGGTTACGTTACGAGGTTTACCCTTGTTGTCTACAAACTGTAAGTCGTACAAATGTTTTAGAAGATAAGCACATACGTCGAGTAATGAGAAGGCAGCAGCCGCAAAGGTTTCAACAAAAAAAGTAAAAAATAATCTGTATTCTTTAATATCTGTCATTGTAAATCGGCAACGCTCCTTGTAACTAGCGTTTGCTGATAGATCACCCATACTAGTATAGAGACCACGATGACGAAAACGTAAATAATCCTCTGTATTCAAATCTTGAATAAGCCCGGCATTATACCTAACAATATTCAGTTTATGTTCAATCGAGAGCATACTTTTTTCAATATCTTTAACAAGTCTGCGTTTCTGTCTGCTACTTGCTACATCGTTGATCTTTGCAAGTAATGGTTCTGCATTAGTTGGCACCAAAATCGTTTCTTTACTATGAAGGCCCCGCAGTGTCATAATTCTAACCTTCCAAACAATCTAACAAATATGCCAATTCATCGTATGAAGCATAATAACCTTGCAGCCGTTGTATCTCATTATTGACTGATACAAGCATATCCCCCTCCCCCAGTAGGTTCTCGGCACCGGTCCGATCAAGAATCGTGCGCGAGTCAACAATTGATGGTAAACGGAAAGAAACACGGGCAGGAATGTTTGCTTTGATTGTACCCGTCACCACATTTGTTGTGGGACGTTGTGTAGCAAGAACGAGGTGGATACCCACAGAACGGCCAGTGGCTGCTAAGCGGTTGATCTGTCTTTCAAACTGATTTCGTTCTTTTTTCTCAAGACTCAAAATTATATCGGCAAACTCATCGATAACCACCACGAGCCATGGAAGTCTATGGTCAGGATGACGACGGTTATATTCTAATATGTTAGGACACCGTGCCTCCCTTAAGATTTTTGTACGATAATCCTTTTCATGAATTATCAGGCGGCGTAGAGCCACAATAGCTTCCTCAGGTTCATATAAGATATGGTCGTACAAATGTGGCAATTCACTAAATACACCAAATTCTGTTTGTTTGGGATCAACTAACAGAAGCTTTAGGTCGTGATACATATGTCGCCATACTAAACTGAGGATGAGACTGGATAGAAATACTGTTTTGCCGCTTCCTGTCGAACCAGCTACGAGCATATGTGGCAGACGAACAAGATCCAACTGAATTGCCTCCCCAGCAGGATTTTGACCCATAGCAATAAACAGTTGACTGCTTTGTTCGATAGGCAAATTGTCAAGATGAGGTGCTAGTGGAATAATTTCAGGTTCTTCTCTGGCAAGGTCAACGCCAACGTACCGCTCTCCAGAAATATTGTCGATTAGAGGCACTGTTTTGCTACCCAATTCTCGTGCAATATCATCAGCATATTTCTGAATTTCACTCAAACGTCCGGCGGGAGGCTGTAACTTGACCCAATAACGAATAAACCGTGGCCCCACTTGGCTTTTTTCTACATCAACACCCGCAATTGCAATACCATAGGCAATGAGGACGCTACGTAGTTGTTCTGCTTGTTTAGTAATTACTTCACTTAGTACAGGTTTTACTGTTTGTTTAGCAATTACTTTGCTTGGTATACGTTTTACTGTCGGATCTTTTCGAGATTTAGCTTTCCCTCTACGTAGTCTTTTACCTGAAATACTGGGTAATTCAAGCAATTCAAACTGTTCTGTTTTTTCAGTGATAAAGATTTTTTTTCCTGCCTTAGTTCTTAAAACTGGTTGTAAAAACGTGGCTGGTAACTTGACAACAATGCGCTGATAATCATCTGAGTTGCAACGATAGGATTGCTCATCAGCAGGCTGAGTCCTTTCTTGAAGAGCAACACGCATATCAAGCAAACGAATTTGGGGTTTGTAAGCAACAGTAAAGAGTTCGTTAATAGCTTTTGCCCACTGCACTTTTGTTTCTTTACTTTGCCCAAGAATATCGGCTGTTTCAGGATGTGAGGCAGCAAATATCGCTGTAGCTAGCTTTTCTTTTAACAATGCCCTTCTTATAGGAGCCAAAATTGTTTGGTAGGCATTATCAGTAAATAAAGTTTCTAAAGTGAATGCAAACTGGGACAATGCTTCAAGCGGTTGCCTGTGTCGAGACAAATCTGATACGTCTTTATTCTCGAATGTATCTAAATATGAGTGAATAGTTAGAATATCCGTGTGAAAACCCTCTCCATCTAACCAGAGGGCCATATAGTTATTATTTGACGTTACTTGTTTATCTCCATACCAGTCAGCAAACATATCATTATCGTTTTGACCATTAATGGGAATAAGGATCAAGCCGGCCTTTTCTTGTCTGTACCAATTCAAAACTATAATAATGCTTAGAAGTTGTTTCAACTCATCTTCTGTAAACGCATCGGTAAAGTTTCCATCAAAAGATTTTTTGATTAGAGCTGTTAAACCATCAGGTAAAATAGGAAATAACTCCAAAAGGCGATCCAGAATGTAATCCGCTTCAATTCTCTGAGGTAACCCCAAATCATTTAATTTATGACTAAGTTGTTGTTCCCAATGTTGTTTCCAATCGCGCTCATTGGTATGTATAGCTAAAATTCGTGAACCAGTATGTTGCCAGGCTAAACGGCGACCAATGTTGCTTGGTAACTCCAACGTTCCGTGTGATCTATCGATAATAGCCAACCAATTTGCTCCTTGCTCATTATCTAATAGTAAACGTAAGTCTTCGATTTTAATGATACTGCGATTACCGACACCCATTACGCTACGTTGTAACTCTCCACTAAGGGCATTACGGACGCCTGCATAAGCATCAAATATGCTTCCACTAGGCGTGGGGATTAACTTGATTGTGTCACTGATGCGATCATAGGTAAGTTGAACAGGAACGCCAAAGGGGCTCGTTTCCTCTTGTACAGTACGGAAGGTAGATTGAACAACAGCTTCAGAAGGATCACATAATAAAATTATATGCGGGTATATTTCTTCCTTTTGCAAATGTTGGTTGATTTCAGTGAGGATTCGACATTCTAGGCTGACAGATAGTGTCCATCGCGGTTTCTCACGGAACAATTGTAGTGCCTCGTCGTCTTTGCTCTGCCAATCACCATAAGTAGCAACTCGTTCATTTGTACGGTATATGTACACTCTTGCCCCATGTAAAATACCTTGTTTATATAAGTCAGCTAGTTTATTCAAGATAGGAGATAATTTTGGTGGGTCAATAAGCACCAGGGTTAATCCCAATACCCGTGAATGAAACTTCATATCTGTGGTAACTCCATCCTGCTTGTTAAATCTGGAGATGGCCATATGATTTTGAGTTCTTGTTCAATATTGCGCTTTTCAGATTTATGCTTTTGGCTTTT
>DAOUMU010000325.1:0-4901 GCA_034409055.1 Anaerolineae bacterium | reverse complement strand
TACACAACTAGACAAAAATCAGCAAAATCTTCTATAATCATTGTAAGTTCTCCTGTCTGGTTTAGTTTGGTTGATAACTTACTTTTACCACACAGGAGAACTTTTTATCAAATTTTAACTAGCATAAAGCCCTATTAGGGAACCTATATGTCAGGAGCAACCCCGACCTATCGCGGTTATCGGTTACAAGCCCTTTACATACTGCATCGCATTCTTTCAGGAACAGGTGACGATGTGGCATTTCGTCCAGAGGGAATCGAGGACTTAGACATTCTCAATGGCGAAGGGACGTTAATTGAAGCCGTACAAGTCAAGTCTTATGAGTCCTTGTGTTTATCTCACTTGGGATCAGAAAAGAAGCAAGAGCCATTCTTCAAACGCGCTACATCTCTGCTGAAATCGGACGACGAGATCGAGATAAGTATAAAGGTTGTGAATTTTGGTGGAATTGGCGGTGAGATTGAGAGGGCTTGGCAACATCATTCCGATCTCATGCACCCAGATCGTAAAAATGTTGCCAAAAAGCTGGTAGAAAAACATGGCCTCACAGATGACGAAGTGTCATTAGTATTTGATAAAGTTGAACTGGTGCCAGTGGATGAAAATACTATACGCGATGCTGTCATGGGGCTAATAAGGGATACGGCAGCCGGGATTGATGCCAATAGTGCCTTCGATTTGTTTATGCAGTGGATTTATCAGCTATCAGAAAAACAAGAATCTGTTACCAAAGCTGAAATCATCGACAAGTTAAACAATATTGGCCGAACCCTGACCCAACGCACAAATTTTGTTGTAGAATGGCATACATCAATCAAACCGATTGGTGAGCAAGAACTTGCTCCAACTGATTCACCGGAAAAGTTGCGCACTGAATTCTTCGCAGGGATATCAGCACGTTACGCCCATATTGAAGCTGACCTTGACTTTCGGCGCGATGACAAATTAACCGCTATTGCCGAGGGTTTTCGCAAACACAACGTAGTCATCGTTCACGGAGCATCAGGACAGGGTAAAACCGCCCTGGCATATCGATATCTACATGACTACTATCCCGCAACGTGGCGATATGAGATCGTACTAGTCGAAAATCCAACTCATGCGCTGAGAATAACTTCTGCTCTTAATGCTCAAGCCGCTGCTTTAGAAGTTTCGATTGCAGTTTATGTGGATGTGCGGCCAAACGACACAAATTGGGCAGAGTTGATTTACCAATTGACGCGACACCCATACATCAAAGTCCTTGCCACAGTACGGGAAGAAGATTTCAGGCGTACTAGTTTGCCCACTTATCGTCTGGAGTATGCAGATGTAGCGCTACAGTTTAACGAATCAGAAGCTAAACTAATTTATGATCGTGCTGTTGAATCCAATAGAATTGTCCAAGCTCAATTCTTAAACTTTGAGGCATCTTGGGAATCATTTAATGGAGCCGGCCCGCTACTCGAATATGTATATTTGCTGACACAAACTGTTACCCTTCAAGACAGGTTACAGGAACAGCTTGTAAATATAAGCTCTGAAGTTGAGGGAAAAGAAGTAACAGATAAATGGGATGTACTACGTTGGGTTGCTGTCGCTTCCGCTTACGAAGCAAGAGTAGTTTATGCCGGGCTGAGAGGGATGGTTGCCAAACCTGCACTATTTGGCCAAATCATCAAGCAATTGGAAGAAGAATATCTGATTCGTCGTAGCAAGGATGGTCAATTTATTGAAGGGTTACATCCAATTCGCTCCAAAATTCTCACGGACTTGATGGTACAAGATGATCCTGCAATTTGGCTGGAAACAGCAAGAGAAGTGTTGCCAGTACTGGTTGAGTCAGATTTACAACCATTTACTCTAAATGCATTGGTGGACAGACCTTCGGCTGATCAGACGGCACTCCTGTTACACCTTGTCACGTATCATCCTGTGACATGGACAGGCAACGCAGGTATGTTTCGCGCTCTTCTGTGGGCAGGAGTACGAGATTACATAGAGGCCAATCGCTCATTGATTGATCAAGTGCAGGATGATGTACATAAGGGTTGGTGTCAAATTGTGCTTGATATCGATTTGGCCAACGTCTTGGATGAAACCTTTCCATTCGATGAAATTTTGTTCGAGCGCATCACTCCTGAAAATCGCAAAAGGATTGAGACATACCGTATTTCCCAAACGTCCAAGTCAGACGTGTTTGAATATGCCATCAAATGGTTGACTTCGCTAAATGATGCACTAGCAGCACCGACAACTCACAGCGATTGGATTGGATTGGCTGAGATTATGGGGTGGGCCGGACATCTGGAAATTGCACAACACATTGACGGATGGATTGCAGATGAGCAATTGGCTGAATTGGCACTTGAGCATGACTTGCGGTTGGTCGGTGATGTTTCAACAGCACTTCACGAATGCAATCCTGTCCGACATAAGACATGGATTGATACACACCAAGAGGTTCTTGATGCGCGACTAGCAGATGAGTATCAGATTTTGGCACTAGAGCGTGATTATTCAGGTGAAGAAGATGGTGAATCGCGCATACGGATTCACTTTATTCCGAGTCCGGTACAGAGCCGTTTAGGGATTGATCCTGCTTTTTTGGGCCGAAAGGACGGCAAGGAACAACTACGCACTGCCACCATTGAACGAGTTGAACTGGTGCGTTATCTCTATCCCACTTACGAACGTTACGCATCACGAGGTTATGGGTTTAGACTTGGTAACACAATGGCACTGCCTTTCAATGAAACTCACAAGGATATGAAAGTTCGATATGCGACCCCACATTGGTTGATAAGAATCAATCAGTTTGCGCGTGGAATCAGCGAGTACCCTTACCGACCGAATACATGGGAAGAATATGCCACCTCTCTCATCGAAACTAGGCGCAAGATTGTGGACAATCTACATGATCTTCAAAAGGGGTTAATCCGATATCTCGGAAGCAGCAAAGGGTTTAACATCATCAAAAAGCACCTGGACACATCGGAATGGGACTATGCCAAAGGGTTGTTATCAGAACTCCCAAAACTGCCCAAGAGCGCAGTAGATGAGTGGGGTTTTTCATCTGAGTCAAACCGCTCATCATCGCTGGCACCGACTGAAGCGCTGGGGCTATTGGGAATGGATCCGAATGATTCAACTGGCTTGAGAAATCGCTACATTCCCAGCGCAATTGCATTTCAGCAATATACGCCCTATTTGCAAGCACAGCGCGATTACTTGGGCAATTTGAGCAGGTTCTTTGACCAGAGTATTCATGTACTGGTGATTAATTCTATGGTAAAGAGGTATCACCAAAACGATCCTCGTCAGCAAGCCATCAGACAAAAAGCGGAAGAACTAGGGTATCGTACAAATTTTGACTACCTTTCGACTCGTAATTACTGGTCAGCAATACTGAATTTAGATGAATATCAACATCAATTTAGACAGTTACTAGCTCCATTTGTTGATGAATTTAAGCTATCCACTCTTGATCGGGAAGAACGTGAAGTTGTACTCAACACCTGGGCGTACTGGTACTTTTTCGCCAACTATCCTCACCAAGCCTATGCCAATGCCCGTCACAAAATTCTGCTGAAAGTAGAAGGGGAGAAGTTGGCATTGGATCGCCTGATTGATAGAGTATTGGATGGGATAAAGTCGGTCAAAAACGGCACCTGGAGTGTTACACGGATAGAGACTGATTTGCTTTGGAAAGAAAGTCCTGCTCTATGGATAGCAATGAACGTTACCGATCCAACTGATTACTACAGATCAACTGAAACCCTCATTGAGAATTTCAGAAACGCTTTTGGAAGTCGCAATGTGCGTTCATTGATTGATTACCTGCTGGAGCAACACTATCGGTATTTCGTGATTATTCCAATGGTCAGAGGAAAGTTGATCAATCCGATCTGTTTCGCTCCTTGCTTCGCAACGGCGTTGTTTAACAATGAATCACCATCAGAATCCCCACTCTCTCTTGTCCCAACTGAATTAACACGGGAGCAATTAAAGGACTTGGGTTTGCGATTATGGGAGGGTGCGGATTTTTCCTTGGCAAACCAATTGGGCAACGCATTTAGCGTCGTCAGGATTTTGGCATTCCAACTGGGAGAGTTCAATGTATTACCTGAAGCCTCTGTAACGGAAGCAGGTTTCAACCGACTGCAAACATATTTGAATGAACAGGCCGCCATTTTGAGTAAGTATTTGCAGCAGTATCTTGATGCAGGAAAGGAACTTCTGGACAGAGTAAACGTTCTATCTGAAATGGAACGTGAAGAACGTAGTGCACTTGTAGAGTGTGTGGAAATACTGATCGAGATTAGCGATGTTGTTATGCCGCAAGATGATGGGGTGTTACAACTATCGCTCCCCGAATTGCACGAGTATGCCGAAAAGCTAGAAACTATTGCAGCAGCGGGCGAAGCGTTACGTCTGACATGGATTTCAGACATACTCAAATCACAACAAAATTGAATACTTGCAAGGTAACTGCTTGCTTGATTAAGAAATGTTGTTGCTGTCCAACAATGCTTGACACGGACAGGCGAAATAGAAACGCCTATAGAAATATCATGTATGAACAGTACAGAATAGATTTTGCTTCCAGGTTGATTTCGCCTGTGAAGTTGTCGTATGATTGTGGTGGTGTCCTGTTTTTCAGGTCACTGTCAGGCAAGAATTCGTCGTGGCAGGGCTAATGCGGTGGCGTTAGGGCGTTCGGCCTTTTGGTTGTAGATTGGGTTATTGTATGGTGGTTCGTATGGGAAAGTAATCGGTCAGCCAAATTCAAATATTGGGGGTGGTTCCCTGAGTTGTGATATACACAAGATATTTGTGGATTGAACTTTGAAAAAAGGGCCACCTGTGGTAGAAATTGTGATCAGTAAAACACCAATTTCACCAGGAGGTAGTCCCATAGC
>DAOUMU010000324.1:0-6843 GCA_034409055.1 Anaerolineae bacterium | reverse complement strand
GCCAGGCGTATGATGTTGGTAAAGAACTTGTTCAGCTATCAGCACTGACCCACCTTCTTAAATGGGTCAGTACTGCGTCTTGATGCCCAACCTGTCTGGATTGGTGTGTGACTTTTTCTCTTTGGCGAAATAACCGGTCTCTCAAGGTCTGCACCTGCTTGAACCCGGCCTGGCCGAGCAGCTTTTCCAGGGTGGCGATGGTGACACAATAATACTTCCCGCCCCGAATGACCTGCGTCTGGGCCGTGGGTTGGCCCTTGTCCGTGACCACTTTGAAACACACCCATTTCAATTGACATAGAATTGACACCTCAGTTACAATGAGCGTAACCTTAATTCAAAACAAATCGTCGCGATGAAATCAAATTCGTAGATCGTACAAATTTCCACATAGATAAACTGGTAGACATAAGCTGGGGCAAAAGTGGCGCACACGTAAATGAGATTCTACTGGATAAAATCGAGCCTGTCTAAAATTGAAGTTGATGAACGTTATCTCGAGGCTATTACCGCCTACTGAAAGTTTGACAGGAAGAAAATGGGCATGTGGGCCTCAAGGCTATCAAGATCGCATCTTCGATCCCTTCTTCACCACCAAGCCACGGGGCAAAGACACCGGCCTGGTGCCGCCCGCTATATGTACAGCGTCTCCCTGCTCCTTGCGCCGCTGCTGATCAAGCGTAAGCTCAACCCGACCGCTGTATTCAGCAGCTACGTCCATGATCGGTCATATCCTCAAAATCGTCGCCTTCTATCTCACCTACGTCGCCCTCGTCGAGACTGGCTTGCAACAGCCCTATCGTCTCCTATTCCGCGATTTACAGCAGCGCGAGAGCGCGAGTTCTACGTGCTTGGCACCGAGGTAGACAGGCAACCTGCTCTGTCGCCAGGCGCACTCCTACCAGCCAAGTCTGAACTGGTTGTGACACTGAGCCGGGGGGAACCGGTGCTGCTTGAGGATCTCCAACGAGAACCACACGTATCATCCGGTGGGCAACATCTAGCGGCAGCCAGGTTAGCTTCACGTCGTAAGCTCAACAAGCCAGGACGTATCATCCGGTGGGCAACATCTAGCGACAGCCAGGGGGGTGCGGGCTGCGCTGCTCGTCCCCCTCGCCGTTCAGCAAGAGCTTATCGGCATCCTCGCCGCAACCGCCGAACATCCCGATCTCTTCACCCCAGCGCACGAAGAGATTCTGGAAGAGATCGCCGCCTCGCTGGCCGTCGCCCTCCAGCAGGCGCGCTTGCTGGCGCAGACGCAGCGAGACGCCGAGACCAAAGCGCTGCTACTGCACGAGGTCAACCACCGGGTGATGAACAACCTGGCCATAATCCTGTCGATTCTTGAACTCGAAATGGAGCAGCAGAGACCCAACAAGGCCGACTTTGAGGCCGTGCTGCAGGATATCTATGGCCGTATCCAGGGGATGACCACCGTGCATCACATGCTCTCCAGCGACTAACAGGACTCGCTCGACCTGGACGAGGTCATCTCACAGGTCATCCATCTGACATTGAACAGTTCGCCGATCCAACACCGGGTCACGGTCACGGTGGATGTGCCGGGCGATTCACCGCGCGTGCCGGCAAAGCTGGCGACAACACTGGCCCTGATCATCAACGAGTTGACCACCAACAGCGTCAAATATGCCTTTGCGGCTCGGCCCCGAGGACAGATTCGGGGCCGGATCGAGACGATGGACACGGGAGACGAGGGACAGAAGGTACGGCTGGTATTCCAGGACGACGGCCCGGGATGGCCGAAGACGTGTTGACAGGTGAGCGGCAAAACGTGGGGCTGTGGCTGGTGCAGGCGAGCGTGGCCCACACACTGGGCGGTGAGGTCACCTGGCACAACGACGACGGCGCAGTGACGGAGATCCAATTTCCTGTCCGCTTTGAGCACATCAGACAACCCGGGCAGATACACGGCAGGCAGCAACAAGGCTGCACCTAAAAGCAGAGCACCCCAGACGTAGCAATTGCCGGTAAGGGAACTCCAGAAAAATAAATCTCCCAACATTCGCGGATTTTCCCGGGGATTTGGGCGTTTTTTGGGAGGTTTTAAATTCTGGAACTCCCTAACCAAAAAGACCCCACCTTGACCAGGTGGAGCTCCCGTGTTACAATAATCGCCACTGGTTTGGGTGCTCGCTTCACCTGATCTGGACTGAAGCCCCGTGTCGGCGGGGCTTTTTGTTTGTTCAGTATAGCACGATTGGGGTGATTAGCAATTAGCAATTAGCAATTGGGGGATGGCAAGCAAGGGTGCAGCGCAGCAGGGGGGGCAGGGTGGCAGGTTGCAGGGGGGGTGGTCTGCTGGCCAGGTTTTGAAACCGCGCCCTCGAAATGCCAGCCAGATTGAGTGGTATTTATACCTATCTTTTTAGACTCCTTCAGGCTATAATTATTTATAAAACCATTGGCCCGGACCGAAAAGAAAAGCTTAACCCTGTTCGCTAAAGCGGACCAGGTAGCCTCAGTGGCATTAAAGACCGCACACCAGCAACTCCAAAGGCTTTGCGTTTGTGGAAATGAACACCCAGGCCGAGACACAAAAGGCGATTGATCAACAGGTTTAACGGCTTCAACTTGAACGAGCGCGAGTTGAAGGTGAGTCTGGCTCGGCCCCGTGAAGACTACCCAGGCAGGTTTAGCCCTCGAAGCTCAGGCAAGCCGGTAGTGCGGCAGAATTAAGGAGCATCTCATGCAATTCAAAGTCGGTGACCTTATCGTTCACCCGGCCTACGGGATAGGTCAAATTGTCAACGTTGAGGAAAAACAATTTTCCGGGAAAAAGGCGCGCCTGTACTACAAAGTCACTTGGCCAAAGCGCACCGTATGGATACCGGTAGAGTCTCAGGGGGTCAGCAGGTTTCGACCGGTAACGGCCAAGAGCGATCTTGACCAGTACCGCCACTTATTGAAAAGCCGTCCAATGCCCCTGACTAAAAACCACCATCGGCGACATCGGGAACTGGTCAGCCGCTTGAAACAAGGCTCGTTCCGGGTTGTGTGTGAAGTTGTGCGGGACCTGACCGCCTGGAGCTGGCGAAAGCCATTAGGCCCGACGGATACGGCCACCCTCCAGAAGACTCGGGAGAGCCTATATCGAGAATGGGCAATGGCGGCCGACGTATCCATGGCCGAGGCGATCAAAGAAGTTGAATCCCTGTTGCGGGTAACTCGGCAAGCATACATGGGGTAATATAACCAATCTAGCCATTGCTCATAGGCATTATTTCCCTTACTCCCTTCCTACTCCCTACTCCCTGTTTAATGGTCAGTGTTTTAAGCTCCGCCAGGTAACGTTCCGCTTCGATGATGCCCGCTTCGGTCGGCCCGTCCAGGTCTTTGAAATCCAGGGAACCATAATCATGCACGTCGGGCCGGAGCAGGACATCGGGGGGGTGAGCCGCCAGGCGCTGCTGGTGGAGATACCAGGTCATCACCCGCACCGAACGCCACATCGAGGCAAAGACGGTGGGGATTTTGTTCTCCCCATTACCGTTGGTGCTGAAAATAGCCGTGGGCAATTGAAAGCCCATAATGGCGCTGATCGGGTCGGTCCAGGGGTCATCTTTTTCCAGGGGCGGGTAAACGTCAACGGCAATGATCTTTTCCGCCCCTTGTTCATAGGCCACGTGGGTGGCCAGGCTATCAATGACCCCCCCATCGGCCAGGGGTCGGCCGTTAAGTTTTACCGGGGGAAAGGCTCCCGGCACAGCACTGCTGGCCAACACGGCCGGCAGCAAAGGACCTTTAGATAAGGCCACTTCCTGGCCATGCAGCATGTCCACCGCCATCAACGTCACCGGAATGTTCAGATCGGCAAAGGTTTTGTCCGCCACTATTTTCGCCAATTCATCGCGCACTTTCCGCTGCCGGCCGCGCGCGCCGAGCACCTTCATCGCCAGGGAACTACCCTGCAACTGGCCCATCCCCTCTCTGATTTGGGCCGGGTTAAGGCCCAAAGCAAACAGGGTACCCACAATTCCCCCCATGCTGGTCCCAACAATGAGATCAACCGGAATCTGTTCACGCACCAGGACTTCCAACACACCGATATGAGCCAGGCCACGGCTTCCGCCGCCACCTAATACCAGGCCAATTTTGGGACACATTCAGGTTCTCGCCTCCTCATCAACTAACATCCGCCGCAATACCTTGCCCACAAAGGATTTGGGCAGTTCCTCTCGAAATTCGATTTCCCATGGCACAGCGTATGCCTCCAGCCGGCGGCGACACAGGTCCAGTAACTCCTCTTTGGTCAGATTCGTGCCGGGACGGGGCACAACAAAAGCTTTAACTTTGGCCGTGGGCTGTCCGTTTTCAACGGTGGGCACACCGACCACAGCCACTTCCATGACCTTGCTGTTCTCGTAGAGCACCTCTTCCACGTCACGCGGATAGACACTGTAATCTCCGGCCATGATCGTGTCCCGCTTACGGCTGATAATCTGAAAATAACCATCGCTGTCCATCACCGCCACGTCGCCGGTGTAGAGCCAGCCATCTTTCAACACGGCCTTGGTGCCGGCCTCGTCATGCCAATAGCCCTGCATCACCTGCGGCCCTTTGACCACCAACTCGCCCACCTGTCCCACCGGCAGGTCCTCCCCGGTGACCAGGTCAACAATCTTGGCCTCGGTATTTGGGATGGGAATGCCGATTGAGCCGACCTTACGCACACCGTAGAGCGGATTGGCATGGGTCACCGGGGAGGCTTCGGTCAGGCCGTAGCCTTCAACCAGCCGGCCCCGGGTCAGTTTTTCAAAAGCTTCCTGCACCTCAATGGGCAGTGGGGCCGCGCCACTAACGCAGGCTTTGATGGAGTCCAGGCCATAAGAACGGACACGAGGCGCTTGATTGATGGCCATATACATCGAGGGCACGCCGGGGAAAAGGGTCGGCTTGTATTTCTTGATGTGGTTGAGGACTTGCTCCAACTCAAAGACAGGCAGGAGCACAATCGTCGCCCCCAGGGCAATGGGGATATTCATGGCGTTGGTCATGCCGTAGCTGTGGGTCAGCGGTACCACAGACAGGCACACCTCTTCACCGTACTGCAACTCTTGAATCCAGTGACGGGTCTGGAGGGTATTGGCCACCAGATTGGTATGGGTCAGACAAACACCTTTGGGGTCATCAGTCGTGCCGCTGGTGTAGAGAATCGCGGCCAAATCTTCGCTGGCTACCTTGATTGCAGGTGGGGCCTCAACCGCATCCACCATCAAATCGGACATCAACAGGCAATCAGGCTCTGGTAATCGCGGTTCTTCCGCCGGGCCGGTCCGCTCCAATTCCCAGCGAGCCATGAGCTTTTTGTAGGCCACCGCCGAAACAGCCTTACGAATGTCGGCCAAAATAATCTTTTCGACCGCCGTCTGAGTTTGCACGGCGTTAATCAGGCCATGAAAATCTTGCAAAGTCACCAGGATTTTAGCCCGCGTTTCTTTAGCCTGGCGGACAATTTGCGTGGCATCGGCTTCAGGGTTAGACATCACTACCACGCCGCCAATTTTGAGGGTGGCATAGTAAGCGATAATCATCTGCGGTATGTTGGGCAGCACAATCATCACCCGCTCACCCGGCCTGACCCCCAGGCCGTGCAACACGTGGGCAAACCGGTTGACCCGACGATCAAGCTGCTGATAGGTCAAACGAGAGCCGTAGAAAACTGTGGCCGCCCGTTTTGGCACCCAATCGGCCGCGCCTTCCAGAAACTTGGTCAAGGGTTGGCGCGGAATCGGCACCGTCAGGGGAGTTTCCCGGCTGTAACTGGCCAGCCAGGGGCGCTTGTTCAATAGACGCTCCGTTTCAGTATCTTGATCACGCCATGAGCGACGTTCTCCATCGCCGATAAATCGTTCAATGGCCCGGTTAACAGCGCGATGGCGTTCCAACTGCACTTTGTGCTTGGCCGAGCCAACATCGTAGATTTCCACCCCGGGAATCATCCTGGCCGGATCGTCAAAAACGTAGCGGGGGAAGTAACTGTCCCGCTGACCGGTGATAAGCAGGGTGGGCATGCTGATATTCCGCAACAAGGACCAGCCTTGCCACGAGCGCAAGTTGTTCAACATCATCCGTTTCATCACGTGGATTTCGGCGTTCCAGCGTGGACGATACCGCCACAAGGGCCGAAAAAAGGCGGTTGGCAGGCGATAGAGCCAGCGTACCTGACGGGGCAGGGGATATTCGCCAGCCGTGGCAATCAGGATCAGTTTCTCCAGCCGTTCCGGGTAAGCATTGGCATACTCGACACAAATCGAGCCGCCAAAAGAGTGGCCAACCAGGACGAATTTTTCGGGCAAGTTGAGTTCTTCTGTAATCGTGTTCAGGTCGGTCACCAATTCCGGCATCGTGTATTGAGTCAAGGGCGCATCGCTCTGGCCATGGCCACGCAAATCCGGGGCTACCACCCGATGCGACCGGACAAAATGGTTAATTTGATGCTCCCACGTTTCGGCGCAGCCGGCGTAACCATGCACAAACATAATGGTCTTTTCGACCTTTTCAGGCCAGACATCAATCACGCTCAACTCGGCGCCGGCCAGGCCACGAATAGGTACATCGACCCGGTAAAGGTTAAAATCCAACTGGATAGCCGTGCGTTTGAGTCCCCGCAGTTTTCGCTTCATAATTTGCCTTTACGTCATTAACGTTGTTTCACCTAAATGGTATCACGTTCTGCCTGTGCAGACAAATGCCTTTCTTAAGTAATCTTTCAATCTCGCTCCGATGTTCCGCCTGGATGTATTTCAATTTCAATTTGGGGTCAGACATATTGTGGAGTCGAGGCTTCAGCCGGACGTGGCCCCGTTTGGACCGGCTGAAGCC
>DAOUMU010000323.1:0-36260 GCA_034409055.1 Anaerolineae bacterium | reverse complement strand
GGCATCCCCATGCCGACCGCTGCCGCATAGGGATGCGGCAGCTACGGAAATTTCAGAATGCGTTTAGTATAGTAGGATAGCGCCGGTGACTGGCAAAACGTCGAGGGGTGACAGGGTTCGCTCGATGAAAAGAGTGGCCGAGCAATCCGATCAAGTCACTCTTCTGGCCGGGTGAGATGGGCCAGGATAAAACCAAACGCACCGCCCAGCAAAACCCCGGACATGGTGAACCAGAAGGCATCACTCGACGAGAAACCGGCCTGGGGCGGACATTCCATCGCCAGTGGTTCTGAAACTGATTCTGCCTCTGGAGGCGGGATTGACGCCTCATCTTCACCTGGGCTCAAACGCTGCTCACGTCGCTTTTGTAAATATTCAGCCGCCTGTCTGGCCAGGAAACGCAACAAATAGGGCTGGATGATTTTAAAGATGGTTGCATACATTGGATAGTGTATCCTGATGTTTAGGACAATCGTCGTTTAAGCCAAAGAATCAGGGCCAGAACCAGGGCAAAGGCCGCGCCAAAGGCGGCACTGGCGGCCGGCCCAAAAACAGCATTGACCTGGCCATCCACCCGTCCGGCAATCATCAAGATTACCCCACTATTCTGACCGGTCTGGACGTTACGGGCCACTAATAGGCCACTGCCACTCTGGTCCATCTTCACGTCCCCCCGGGTAATAACGGCTCTGGCACCGCTCTGATCCATCGTTACGTTGCCACTGGCCAGAACGGCCCCAGTTGTCGAGGCGGTCATGTTGACCGCTTTGGTTTCGGCAAACACCAGGCCGCCCTGCACCAGCGATAAATTATCGGCCCGGGCCTGTACCACTCCCCCCTGGCGAACGTTAATATTATTGCCCCGGACAAATTGAGCCCCGGCCTGGCGTAACTCCACCGTTTCCGCCTCGACCGTATTGGCTGCCGCCTGGGAAACAAAAACAGTTTGGGCTTGAACATCCCCGGTACGACCGTATTGCACGGTGACCGTATCGGCCTGAATATTATTGACCGCCTGGCCTTTGACTTTTATTTCGCCCTCGGCCGGCGTTGTGTTAGAGGTAACATCTGTATCCGCCATAGTTATTCTCCCACCAACAGCACTTACTCTAAAATCCAACGATCTATCACCCGCTCGTAACTGATCAGTTCTGATTCATCAAACCAAAGGGCAATTTCAGCCATAGCAGTTTCCGGACCATCTGAGCCATGAACCAGGTTACGCCCGACCATCAGCCCAAAATCACCCCGAATCGAACCGGCTGTTGCCTCGACCGGCCGGGTAGCGCCAATGGTATTGCGGACCACCTGAATTGCTTCAGGACCTTCAAGAACCATCACCACCACAGGAGCCGAGGTAATATATTCAATGAGGGGCTCAAAGAAGGGCTTACCTTCGTGCACGGCATAATGTTTGCGGGCCAATTCTTCTGAAACTTGCATCATTTTCATAGCCACAATCCTAAGGCCACGTTGCTCAAACCGAGTGATGATTGGACCAATCAGGGCGCGTTCAACGCCGTCCGGTTTGATGATGATAAGTGTTCTTTCCACGAGATCTTCTCCTGATAGATTTGATAGGGTTGGGTTACTGGATAACCAGCAGGCTGTCGGAGAAGCAGAGGCATTCCTAACCGATTATGCGTAATTAGTCAGGTAGCATCCTGAGTAGGTTGGAGCGCAGCGGAAACCGTATCGAAGGGTGCGGTAAACGCGCCGATTCGAGGCAAAACCGCACCCTTCGATACGCGCTCCACTCTGTTCCGCGCTACTCAGGATGCTTGGCAATGAATTACGCATAATCGGTTCCTATTACGCCTCTGCGGGGATGGTATGGGATGCCATCCCTACTTTTCCGACAAGCTGCCAGGTAAATTAAAAATCCTGCCAAGGCAGGATTGTACCACTTAAAGGTAATGTGTAAAAATTGGGGATGGATCACTAATCTTCCAAGTCTTCAAAGAGATCACCTAACTCCCTCTCCCAGACCTCATCAAGGGGCATAAAGGGCCTTTCTGTAAAATCTTTGGCTAACTCGTCCATATAGTCTCTTACTTTTAGCTGAGGCACCTTCTTTTCCAACTCCTTGATCTTGGCATCCATGGATAAAAGGAGTTCATCACTTTTCTGCTCCAGGTCCACCAGATCAATCCCCAAATCGAACATATGATTAAACCTTCTTATGAGATCGTACCATGCTTTGTAGTCATTTTCTATCCTGATTCCCTGGAGGAGTGCTGAGAGCTGGGAGAAGTCATAGGCTGGCACAAAAGCATAAAAGACAAGAAACTCTATATTTCTTTGTTCTGCTCTGTCAACCAGATAGGTACCGATCGTGGCCCCCCCTTCGTAGTTAGAAAACTTGACCGCGTACTTGGCCAGTTCCTCTTTCATGGGCCGCAGACTATAGACACAGGAAATTTCTCTCTCCTTATCATAGGGCATGGCCCCATATACCCCACCTACTGCGACTACTCTTCTGACTCCCAATGCCTGTACTGCATCAAAGAATGCCTCTGCATATTGTTCGACATTCAGATGAGGTTCGTCTCCCAGAAAAATCACCAGACCCTTTTGGTCATCACCGGAATAAAAGAACTCATTTTTTTTCGACTCTAACGTTTGCCGATAACCTTCATCCAGTTTTATTTCTGGTCTCAAAAAATGGTGAGTACCGGGAATTTGGAAGAGGTAAAATCCATCAGACTTTATCTCCCCAATTTTTTGGGCATCTGTTTGGTCTATGAGATATTGAGGCAGACCTGAAGAAACCGTACCTGCGTCTGCCCATTGATGCCAGCCCACGATCATGTATTTCTCTTCAGCTACAGGTTTTTCCCACAGTTCGGCTATACCGGCCATTATATACCTCCAAATTTGTTTACTAAAAGCTGAAAGCTATCTCATGGTAAACTAAGCAGCGTATTTAGACAAAGAATGTTTACTTTTGAAGTTGGCAAAATGCCTATACAAAAAGGCCGGGGCTAACCCCGGCCACTGATAGAATACCAGAAGGTATCTTTACAACCTTGAAATTGCCTGACGGTAAGCATCAAGCGCACTTTGCAAACGACCGTCCCGCATCATAGCATCGCCCATCACCTGGAAAAGCAAATAGTTGGAGGAATAGGACTTGATCAGTTGTTGTATGTCCTCAATCACCTCATCCAAATGAGCGCCACTGGAAACAAGACTATCGTAAACGGACAAGGCTTTGTCAATATCATCGGTATCCCGGGCAGCACGAGCCAAGTGTAGCCGCTCATCAAGGTCAACGGGTAACTCACTGACACCTTCACGCTCGCTTTCAGTAACAACATCTGGTTCAGGCCTAACTCCGACCACGGGCGCAACGACCGGTGTGGGCTGCGGTTTAGCTTCAACCGCTACCTCTTCTTCCTCAGTTTCACCTTCACGCAGCTTTTTCAACCAGTCGGGCATATCACCGCGGGCAGGGGGTTGAGCTGGTGGCTCAACTTGCGGTTGGCTAACCATGGGATGGGGCGTGGGAACAGGTTGTTCTACTTCGGCGATGAGTTCCTTCACTTCTGCTTCTTCTGGTTCAGGCTCAACCTCCTCTTCAAGACCTTGTAACCAATCGGGTAACTCTTCTTCTACAACGAAATCTTCTTCCTCACTAACATCAGTGAAGAACTCTTCTGGGCTTGGTTCTGACGGCTCAAAAGGCTCAGTTTCATCCGCTTGCACTTCCTGTAACCAATCGGGGATACCTTCTTCGGCCACCACCTCTTCTTCCGCTTCCGCAACCTCAGTGATCGTGTCTATATCCAAACCGGCCGCTGGTTCTTCTTGGACTTCCGTGAGCCAATCAGGAAGTTCCTCTTCGACCACCATCCCATCGACCTCCATCGCTGCTGTTGAGGTATCAGCTACGGGGGAAGGAGTTGGCTCATCAGGTACCATCGATGGCTCTTCCTGTTCAGCTTCTTGAACTTCCTTCAACCAATCCGGTAAATCCTCTTCATCTACCGTTGCAGTTAGTTTGGCAGGTTCTACTATTTCATCCTCGTGCACATCACGTAGCCAATCGGGTAGAGTTTCTTCATCTGTGGCACTGGCTACATCAGGTGATTCTGGAGTAGTTTCAAGTTGAGGGGCAAAGACTTCTTCCTCAACACTACTTTCTTCAACTTCCCGCAACCAATCGGGTAAATCCTCTTCATCTTCAGCCCCACCTACCCCACTTAGAACAGGTCCCATGGCCGCTTCTTGTAAAACGATAGGGGGTTCGGTCTCTTCATCCTCTACCCCACGTAGCCAATCAGGCAAGTCCTCTTCCACCACCATCTTGTCATTCAGGGCCGGTGTTTCATCCGACACCTCTTTCAACCAATCAGGAATGTCTTCCCCCGCAGGACTATCCAGCCCGGCAACCGGTGCTTCCCTAGCGCTTGGCGGAGATAATGATTCATCAGGGGCCGATGCTTCATCCGAGACTTCCCGCAACCAATCAGGCAAGTCTTCTTCCACCACCATCTTGTCGTCATCATCCTCGACCGCTGTTACAGGTTCAGGGGCAGGCGATCGGGCTGGTTCCAGAGCTGGGGGTGGAGGCTCTTCTTCAGAGGTCTCACGTAACCAATCGGGTAAGTCTTCTTCCACCACCATCTTGTCGTCATCATCCTCGAATGTCCCTCCAGAGGCAGGTCCTGCCATGGAAACCGGGGCAGGCTCTTCTTCTTCAGGAATTTCCTGCAACCAGTCGGGCAGGTCTTCCTCCACCACCATCTTGTCGTCATCATTGCCAATTGCTGCGACAGGCTCAGGAGCAGGCGATGGGACCGGTTCCGGGGCTGGAGAGAGAGGCTCTTCTTCGATTTCCTCCTGGCCGACCCGTTTTCTGATCATCTCATCGTCAGAGGTGGCAATCATCCAATCCTTAACCGACATGCCCTCTGCGTCTTCAGGTCGCTCGTCGTGGACCGTACTCAGGTCAATCCCCTCTTCGGCCAGGAGTCGTTCCAAATCCGACATGCCATCGTCATCAGCGGTACCGGCCTCAGGCGTCGTGTCTGCAGATCCAGACGCGGACGCAGATTCCGATTCTGATGCCGTAGCCTTTGTCTTGTCACCCTTGCCGGCACGAATAGATTTAAGCCAATCAGGGGTATTTTCCTCACTCATAGAGCTACCGCTGGCAGAGGTCGCCATCCGCATCCAGTCAGGCGGCGGGCCATCTACGGGCGATTCAATTTCAGGGTCACCTGAAGACCCATTCTCAGGTTCTATGGATAAATCACTCATGATTTTTACACTTATGTTAGAATTTATAGTATTAAATTACAATCTAAAGACATAATAACTAACCATAATACATTATGCAACGATTTATAGAAAAAGTCAATGGTCTTCCAGTGTGATTGGGAGTATTTCAGTTTGGGGACGAGTTATGATTTATAAGCTGGTTAAGCCTTTGGAATCGAGGCTTCAGCCGGTTCAAATGAGCCCACGTCCGGCTGAAGCCTCGATTCCACAATTATTTGCCCCCAAATTGAAATACACCCGGCAATATTTTATTTCTTTGCCAAATTCATTCTTTAATGGTACAGTAATTGTTTGGTCTTTCTTTTTTGTCATATGTAAAACCGGTTCAAAAGCAGCAAAATGACACAGAAAAAATTAATTATTCGCGGGGCTCGCGAACACAACTTAAAAAACATCAATTTGGAAATCCCCCGTGACAAACTGGTTGTTATTACCGGTTTGTCCGGCAGTGGCAAGAGCAGTTTGGCCTTTGATACCATTTATGCCGAGGGTCAGCGCCGCTATGTCGAAAGTTTGTCGGCCTATGCTCGCCAATTTTTGGGCCAAATGGACAAACCGGATGTTGATCAGATTGAGGGTCTGAGCCCGGCTATTTCCATCGACCAAAAGGGGGCCAGTCACAATCCCCGTTCCACGGTTGGTACAGTGACCGAAATTTACGATTATCTGCGCCTGCTTTACGCCCGGATTGGTACGCCTCACTGCCACATCTGTAAGCGCGAGGTCAATATACAGACCACCCAACAGATTGTGGATGCTATTTTGGAAAAGTCCAATGGTAGCCGGGTGATGATTCTGGCCCCCCTGGTCAGGGAACGGAAAGGAACGCACAAAGCCGTTTTTGATGATATCCGCAAAGCCGGTTTTGTCCGGGTCCGCGTTGACGGTCAAATCTACGACCTGGATGAGGAAATTGAGTTAGAATCTTACAAGCTGCACACGATTGAAGCGGTCGTAGATCGGCTCATCATCCGGCATGGGGATGGCAAGACGGACAATGACGATGCTACGCGTCTGGCCGACTCGGTCGAAACGGCCCTAAAATTGGGCGCTGGCGCTTTAATTGTGCACGATGTGACCGATCCAGACAAGCCCTGGGACAAGCTTTTCAGTGAGCATTTTGCTTGTGTCCACTGCGGAATCAGCCTGCCCGAAATAGAACCTCGCACGTTTAGCTTTAATAGCCCTCACGGCGCCTGCCCCACCTGTGATGGCCTGGGGGTTAAACTGGAGGTTGATCCTGACCTGGTGTTAAATACCAACAAAACCTTGGCCGAAGGTGCGATCAGGCCCTGGGCCAGGCAAAGCCAGAGTAATAAAAATGGCTATTATGCTCAGCTTATTGCCGCCGTAGCCGGCTATTATGACCTGTCTATGCAAACTCCCATCTCTGAATTTAGCCCCAAACAAAAAGACATTGTTCTTTACGGCGGCAAAGCCGGTGATCAAATGACCCTGCGCTACCGCAACGCCGAGGGGGATTTGCGCACCTATACCACTACCTTTGAAGGTATTATCCCCCATTTGCAGCGCCGTTATAAAGAAGCAGCCAAGGTTAATAATAATTACGTCACCGGTGAGATCGAACGATATATGTCAACCCGTACCTGTCCGGCCTGTGGCGGGCATCGGCTGCGTCCCGAGGCCCTGGTGGTGACTGTGGCCGGGTTGGGTATTCATGAGGTCAGTGATCTAACCATCACCGAGGCACTTGAATGGTTCAAGCGGTTGGGGGCGCCGGAGCAGGCGAGCGGACAATCACCTTCAGGGGTACAGGCCAAGGAGCACTCCGGCGTGGCCAGGCAGGAGAATCATAGCAAGCATAATGGTCACGGTGAAACGCCCCAGCCAGAACGCCTCACCGAGCGACAATTACTGATCGCCGGGCAAATTCTCAAAGAGATTACGGCCCGGCTGCAATTTATGGGCGATGTTGGCCTGGATTACTTGACCCTAAGCCGGGCAGCGACCACCCTTTCAGGCGGGGAATCTCAGCGTATCCGGCTGGCCACCCAGATTGGTTCACAGTTGATGGGTTGTCTTTACATTTTAGATGAACCGAGCATCGGCCTGCACCAGCGCGATAATGCCCGTTTGATCAAAACGCTCAAGGGAATGCGTGACCTGGGCAACACGGTCCTGGTGGTCGAGCACGATGAGGACACCATGCGCAGTGCCGATTGGATCGTCGATATGGGACCGGGGGCAGGCAAACACGGGGGGGAAGTGGTCTGGAATTCCGACCGGGAAAGTTTTCTGGTTGAAAGCCCCTCTCTGACGGCCCAATACCTGCGGGGCAAAAAACAAATTCCCGTCTCTCCGGTGCGACGACCCGGCAACGGCAAAGAGATTGTGGTACGAGGAGCCAAAGAGAACAATCTCAAAAATATTGACGTGAAATTTCCGCTGGGTAAATTTATTTGTGTTACCGGGGTGAGCGGCAGCGGTAAGAGTAGCCTGGTGGTGGAGATTCTTTATAAAAAGTTGGCCCAGATGATGTACCGGGCCACGGCCAAACCAGGTCGCCATGATAACATTGAAGGCATTGAATTGATCGACAAGGTTATCGACATTGATCAAAGCCCGATTGGGCGGACACCGCGTAGTAACCCGGCCACCTACACCGGTTTGTTTGGACCACTCCGTGACCTGTACGCCCGCTTGCCGGAGAGCAAGCTACGTGGTTACAAAGCCGGTCGCTTTAGCTTCAACGTTAAAGGAGGGCGTTGCGAGGCCTGCCAGGGGGACGGCATCATCAAAATCGAAATGCAGTTTTTACCCGACGTGTACGTGCCCTGCGAAATTTGCCACGGCAAACGTTACAATCGGGAAACCCTACAAATCAAGTACAAGGGTAAAACCATCTCCGACGTGCTGGATATGACCGTAGATGAGGGGCTGGAGTTCTTCTCCAATATTCCGGCCATCCGCAATAAGTTACAGACCCTGCATGCAGTTGGCCTGGGCTACATTACTATGGGCCAACCGGCCACCACCCTGTCCGGCGGCGAGGCCCAACGGGTCAAGCTCTCTAAAGAGTTGAGCCGGCGCTCGACCGGCAAAACCTTCTACATTTTGGACGAACCGACCACTGGTCTCCACTTTGCCGATATCGAGCGACTCCTGGCCGTACTGAGCCGCCTGGTTGATAATGGTAATACGGTGGTGGTCATCGAGCACAACCTGGACGTGATCAAATGCGCTGATTGGGTCATCGACATCGGTCCGGAGGGTGGCTATGCCGGGGGGTGGATTGTGGCTACCGGTACCCCGGAACAGGTGGCAGTAAATGAGGCCAGTTACACCGGGCGGTGGTTGAGAAGGGTATTGGAAATGGCCGCAAAGTAACCTTGTACAAGTATAGACAGTATGCTATAGTTAAATTTGAGGTCTTGTGTTGTAAAGAAGATCACACCAGGTTTAGGTTTGGAATTTTTTAGATAATTCATTAGCAGGTAGGTTTATGGAGATTTTGTCATGAGAGATTCTCGCCCCAGCAAATTAAGGACACTCTTCGAAGCAGGTGATTCTCGACAAGAAAAATCTACCTCTCCCATCTCTCCTGCTTCTGCTGCTTCCCCTCCCGTCTCTCCTCCCCTCATTGAGGAGTTTGATAGCTCGTTCCAACAAATATTGGAGGAACCGCGTACCATTGAGGCTACGCGCATTCCACAGCCCTTTCTGGCCGACTTGGCTTTGAAAACCCTCTATTTTGGGGGGACAATACCAGGCGGGCAGGTAGCGCAGGCCATGCGCTTGCATTTTAGCGGCGTCGTCGAGCCTGTTTTGCGCGGACTAAAAGCCCAACATCTGATAGAAGTTATCGGCGGCAGTAGTCTGCACCAGAGCTCATACCAATATTCTATCACCAACAAGGGAGGCGAGCGGGCCAGGGAATTATTAGAGCGCAATCGCTACGTGGGACCCTGCCCGGTCACCCTGAGACATTATATCGAAATGGTCGAACACCAGGCGCAGAAGCGTTCCTTGATTAAGAAGCGTGACGTTCGAGAAGCGATGAAAGGATTGGTTCTGTCTGAGGAGGTTATTGAGCGCATTGGCCCGGCTGTGAATTCACACGAGTCGATATTTGTTTATGGGCCGCCCGGCAACGGCAAAACCAGCATTGCCAAGGCCATTGGCCTTGGCTTGCTGCCGGGCAATGTGATGATCCCCTATGCTATTTTTGAGGACGGGCAGATTATCAAGGTCTTCGATCCAGAGGCGCACCAGGCCATAGGTAGCGAAGAAGCTCAACTCACAGAAGCGAGCCACCTGGATAAACGTTGGGTACGTTGTACCCCGCCGATTGTTATCACCGGCGGCGAATTGACTTTGTCAGACCTGAATCTGATCTGGAGCGATACGAATCGCTACTACGAAGCGCCCTTACAATTGAAAGCCAATGGCGGCATATTAGTCGTCGATGACTTTGGCCGCCAGCAGATGGAACCTAGAGATTTGCTCAACCGCTGGATTGTGCCCCTGGAAGAGCACCTGGACTTTTTGACCTTCCACACCGGCAAGAAATTTCCGGTACCCTTTAAAACCCTGCTCGTCTTCTCTACCAACCTGGAGCCCAAATCATTGGTGGACGAAGCCTTTCTGCGTCGTATTAGCCACAAGTTGAGGATCGACAATCCCAGCCAGAAGCAATATCGTGAAATATTCATGGCTGTTTGCCAGGCGCAGGGTATTGAGTTTAATGAAGATGTCTTTAATTATTTACTACGCCAATATTACTTCGATCTGGACCGTCCCTTGAGGGCTTGCCATCCTCGTGATTTACTGAAGCAAATGATCAGTTTTGCTACTTACCGGGGCGAGCCGTTAGTCATAACCACCGATTTGGTAGACCAGGCGGCAGAATCGTACTTCGAGTTCCTCTAACGGTTTATCTCTCAACCCATTCCACAAAATCTTCGCCTCCCCTTTGCCTATTCTTCCAGGCCCTAACAAAAGAGGGTGACTGTAACAGTCACCCTCTCTGTCTTGCTGTCCCCCGCCTCCTGACTCTTCTCTTGTCTACCGCCCGATACTCAACAACCTCCCATCGCTCCGGCCAAAGACCTCCGGGAAGTAAAACTCGGTGGCCACGGTGGGCATGACGTGGTAATCGCCGGGTAAGGTGGCCCGCATAGTGTAGCTGTACTCGTAAGTACCTTTGGGCAGGTAATCGGCAAAGAGAACCACCTTCTCATCGCGCAGTTCGCTGCGGGAGTACCAACGCCACCACCACCAGTAATAAGGCCGTTCATAAAAGCCTTCATCTTCACCCAAGAAGACGCGACTGGTGCGATGCAGCGTCGGGTCCATCGCCAGCAGGCTGGTGGTGGCCAGGCCGGTGTCGATGGCCTCGGCTCCGGCGGGGAGGGGGTCTTCGACCACCACGTAGTACAGATCATTGGGGGCGATGATGGTCAAATCGACCCGAACGACGTCGCCCAGCTTGGCCTCGCGCACTTCGTTGCAAATAACGCTCTTGTCTTCAGCTTTTTCGGCCAGACATGCTTCCAAGGTGTAGCGACGGCTGACGATGATGCCCCGTTCGGCCGGCTCGACCTCCTCTACCGGCAGGTAGACCTTGAGATGGGCGCTGTAGTAGAGGCGACCGTTACCGTCGGTGCGAGCCACCGTGAGCAGGTTGCTGGCATCGGCGGCCAGGTCGGCCACGGCCACTTTTAGTTTAACGCTCTCCTGTACGTTGTCTTTGGTGGCCCGGCCACTGATTTGTTCCTCGTCGTTGAGATAGACTGAATAGTCGTAGGCGGCCTCCAGTTCACCCGTTTCGACCATCCAATCGGTCAGAGCGATGAGCGCCCAGGCCGTCTCCTGGGTCGTTTCCCAGATCCCTCCCTGCCGGGCAATCATCAACCAGCGGACCACGTTGGGAATGAGGGCGTTATCCGGGTCGAGCCGGGCCAGGGTATCCAGAATGACCGCCGTGGAGCGGGTATCGGTGTTCATGGCCCACCAATCGTAGTGGTCCTCTTCCCAATGGGCGCCGGTCGCGCTCAAAATGGCCGCATTGTTGATATCAGACAGCAGGGTATCAATATTACCTTCATATTTTTGAGCGTCAGTCAGGGCAAGAGCCAGGGCCAGGTAGGCGCGGGCGTAGTGGGCCAGCTTTTCACGGGCCTCAAAGAGGGCTTCTAACGAGTCACGTGGAGCTTGCCCGTCTTCGGCCAGAGTATACAGCACAAAGGCGTGGCGATTGGCATCGAAGGTGGTGTTGAGCTGACGCGTGGTTTGCAAATGATTGAGCAGGAAATTCTGCCCGTTGGCCAGTACCGTGGCCGACACATCCACGCCGGCCTGCTGGGCCTTGGTCAGGGCAAAGACCACGTAAGCAGTCACGTGGACGTTGCTCTGGCTGGTGGCCCACCAGCCCCAGCCGCCATCTGCCTTCTGCTGGACGTATAACTTGTTCAGTCCTTCCTCCACCAGGCCGGGCAGCCGGTCGGCCAGTTCCTTGTTCTCAATCCCCAACGATTGCAGGGCGTTGAAGGTCAACACATTGGGCAGGAAACGGCTGACGGTTTGCTCGGTACATTCATATTCGTAATGCTCCAGGTAAGCCAGGCCATCACGCATGCCAGCCGCCAGGCTGGGATCCAGTTGCAGACTCAACTGGCCGCGCCGTTCATCAAAGTTGGGCGGCAGGGCCACTACTTCGGTCTGGCTGCCACCTTCAACCAGTTGACCGGCCGTGCCGACAATGTCGGGGGTGGTATAGCGGAAGACCAGCAGGGTGCCGTCAGGGCCGGTGGTCAGGCGTGGTTTGGCCGCATCGCTGTAGTCGCCCGCTTTGCTGACCGCAGCAAAGACCAACTCGGTCTCGGTCACGTCCGGCACGGTGACATCCCAGGTCACTTTGGTTTCACTCCGGGCCGGAATGGTCACCGTCTGCACCGGCGCGGTTTGCTGGCTGATGACGATGCCCTCAGCCGCCAGGGTTACCTCGACCTCCAACGCCTGATCGGTGTTGTTGTTGACATTGGCCGCCAATTGCGCCCGGTCGTCAACCACGAAGAAGCGGGGGGTGACAGGCCGGATTAGCAGGGGTTTGGTAGAGACCAGGTCGACCGTGGCCTCCCCCACCAGGGTATCGTTGGTGATCCCCACCCCGCGCATCACCCAGGTGGTCAAGTTGTCAGGCAGGGTCAGCGTGGCCTGGGCCTGACCGTTCTGGTCGGTCACAATGACCGGATTCCAGTAGGCCGTATCACTGAACTCCTCCCGCACCTCGACCCCGGCCGGAATTTGAGCCTGGCGGGCGGCCGGTGCTTCATCGGCGACGGCCATTTCTGCCTCTGGTTCCATAGCCAGTCCCTCGGTCGGCATTGGCGGAGGTGCGGCCGCCAGTTTTTCCTCTTCACCAGCCAGGCCAAAGGTTGATTCAGCCACAAACTCCTCCTGATCCATACCCAGGTCTTCGGCCAATTCCAGTAAAAGGCGATTAACCGAAATGGCCAGACCACTGGCCGTGCTGATGCCCAGCCCGCGCCGGTGGTAATATGCCTCGACAATCGCCTCGGGCTGGCGGGGTTGCAGGGTCAGGACGGCTTTATCGACCAAATCGAGCGAAAATTCGGCCACGACCGGCCGGTCATCGACGTCCGTTACGGCTAAATTATAAGTTACTTCTGCCCCCGGTTCGGCCTGTTCAAGGCTCGGCGTCAGGCTGATCTTGAGCTTTTGCGCGGCCGGGGTGACGTCGATGGGCAGAATGCCGACCTTGTAATCGGCCAAACGAGGTTTATCCTTTGCTTCTTTGACGCCCTCAGGCGGGATCCGTCCCTGGACCAGCACCACAGACACGTAGATGTTGGGCGCAAACCCTTCGGTAATGGGCAGACGGTAAACCTGGCTGTTGCTGGTCATTTTGATGACTTCATGCTGAATGATGCGCCCTCGCTCAATCGTCACCAGAGCCTCGTGCTCGCCGGCAAAGGGGGAGGGGATGAGGATTTCGGCGGTTTCGCCGGGAGCGTATTTGACCTTGTCACTGATCAGGGTCAGGCGGTCGTGATTTTCACGTCGCCAGGAGACATCCTCTTCCCCGGCGACCCAGATGAAGATGGAGGAACGGATGTTGGAGCGGGGTAAATCATCGACATCCTGCCCCCCAGCAGCGGTTAGCGAGGCAGCATCCTGGACAATGACCTGGTAGGTGCCACCCTTGGGAGGGGTGAAACGGGCCACCGCCTCCCCCTGGCTGTCGGTGGTCACGGTAAAGATATCAATCAATTCCTTCTTGGTTTCGTAGGTCCAATAGCCACCTCGCTCGTTTTCGATAAAGGTATTGACCCACTGGTAATGGACAATTTGCACGTCCAGGGTCTTGTCAGGCAAGCGTTCAGCCGCCCAGTTGACGGCCACCAAATCAATGGCTGTCTCCTCCTGGGCGTCGGCGATGTACTCCTGCGGGCTAAGGCCGATGTAGTAGTCACCCTTGTGCAGGATCAGGCTTTCCCGGCCGGAAATAAACTGGTTATCCGGTCCGGTGGCCGTGGCCTCGATGATGAGCCGATGGCTGCCCACAGCCAGAAGTTGGTCAAGTTCCTGGCCGTCAATGTGGATGGCTAACTGGCCGTTCTCGTCGGTGGTGCCGCCGCCGCTCAACAGGCTTTGGGGTACGGGGGTCGGGTACCACCACCAGCAATCAAAGCAAACGTAAGGATCATCGGAATCGGTGAAACGATAGTTCCCCAATTGAGGCGGCTCAAAGCGATAGCTTTCGGCCAGCAGGTTCCAGGTGACATTTGCCCCGGCCAGTGGCCCGCCGAAGAAGTAATTGGTGTTAATCGTGGCCTCGACCGCCTGGCCACGTAACAGTTCGGTGACCGCCGGTTCTACGGTAACCTCAAATTCGGGGGGACGATAGGCGGCCACCTGGAAATATTGCTCAGCATACTGATCCGCAAAATCCACGCCGAGCACATAACTGCCCAGGCCAGCGCCCTCTTCCAATTCAATCTCGCCGTTGAAGGTACCAGCCGGGCTGAGGTTGACCATCTCATCCAGGAGGATTTCGTAGGCGGCATCGCGGATGGTCACGTGGACCTGGCCCAGGTCGGGCCGGCTGAAGGTGACATCATCTTCGGCCCGGACGATGCCTTTGAAATAAATGGTCTGGCCGGGACGGTAGATCGGCCGGTCGGTGTAGAGATGGACGTTGTATTCCGGCTGACCGTAGGCCAAATCCAGGCCAAATTCATAGGGGCTGATGCCCCGGGCCCAGTTCTCGGAGACGGCACTGAAGCCTGACCGGTCACCATCAGCCAGGACAACGGCCAGAATAGAGGACCGGTGGCGGCGATTGCCCAAATCCAGCCGGGCGATACCCTCGTTGTCAGTCGTGGCCGTGCCTACCTGCCGGCGGTCGTCATCGTAAAAAGCCACATTCAGCCCGGCCACCGGCTGTCCAGTGGCCAAATCGGTGGCCCAGACCAACGCCTCTCGCTGGCCCACTTTCAGGGTCAGGTTGGTTTGGCTGACCACCAACAGGTGCTGGTGGCCGTAATAGCCCCGCTCTTCAACCTGGGGCGAGTCGGTTTCCAGGTAGTACAGCCCTGGAGTCAGGCGACCACCGCCTTCGACCAGGTCAATCGCCTGGAAGGATTGTTTATCGGCCGGCGCTTCCAATCGTTCCTGCCATTCACGGACCAGGCTGTCTGGGAGCGGGGCAAACTCATTCCACTCCCAGATAGGCCGCTGCACGATTTCTGCCGGGTCAACCTGGTAAAGACGCAGGTTGAGCCGGTTCACGTTGACAAAGCTGACAACGATCTTGGCCGGCAGGTCGGCGTCGTAGGTGCCGATCAGATCGGGGACGCGGAGTTGGTAATTGGGTTGCAACGGGGCAGTGCGGAAACGAACGACCAGATTTTCCCGGGTGGTGTTGCCGTAGGGATCTTCGATGCCGGGGGTAATACGCACCTCATAATTGGAAGAGGGCCTGGCCCCAAAACTGAAGCTGAAGGTATAGTCCCAGGGTGAATAGTAGGTGTAGACTTCGGTCGGGGTGATGGGCAGAGGGGGGATCATCGAAACGTGCTCCATCACGCTGCCCGGGTTGATAGGGGTGTTGAAGATAATGCGAAAGTCGGTGTGAGGCCAGGCGTTCATGTCGCCGTTTTTGGGTTCGGTGCCGACGATTTTGGGCAGGGGGACGGTGGTGAAACGGAAGGTGTAGGGGTTGACCATACCTTTGCCCCCGGCCAGGGAGGTCACCCCAGCGTCGATGGTGACCTCGTAGGTGGTGTCAAAATCAAGCCGGGTGGTGGGGGTAAAGGTCAGGCTGTTGTCTTGAATCAAGAAATCACCCGGCACAGCGTTACCAAACAGGCCGGTAGGGTTGAGTTGAAAATTGGCCTTGGCGGATTGGGGATCAACCGGCTGGCTGAAGGTAACCCGGATGGCGTTCTCAATTGGGACCAGGGTTTGACCATCGCTGGGTTCGGTGAAGACCACTTCCGGCGGCTGGGTGACGAAGCTCCATTCAAAGTCGTCGGCCAGGACGGTTTGCCCGCTGGCGTCCGTCAGGCCGGCCTTGACCCGGGCTTTGAAAGTCGTTCCGCCGGGGATATCCTCAGCCGGGGTAAAGACATAGATTGAGGTGTTCAGCCATTCGCCTTGACCGGCGATGTCCGGCTCAAATACCAGCGGTTGCGGAAACTCTTCTGCCTGTTGGAGCGCCGTCAGGGGTACCACGGGCCGGTTGAACATCACGGTGATGGTGGGATTGGTTTCGACGTCGACGGTGCCATCGGCCGGGATGACCTGGGTCACTTCCAGGAAACCGGGTGTGCTAAAGCGGAAGGTAAACGGCTCGGCCAGGGGCGCCCCGTCGGCGGCGGTGGCGGCCTGGGTGAGAATGGCATCGTAGACGGTGGCTCGCTCCAGCGGTTGGGTTGGCGTGAAGCGCATGATGCGTTCATCGGGCCAGGTCAGGTCGCCGTCGATGAGCTGGGGCTGGTCTGTCGCTAATTGGAGGGTGAAGGCATTGGTGACGGTGGCTTGGTCCATAGCCCGGTCGAAGACTAACTCAATGACGCCGTCAGGGGGCAACGATTCACCCCGGCGGGGAAAACGTTGCACAATAATGGGCGAAATCGTATCCGGCGGCACAGGGGTGTAGGCTACTTTGGGGGGCGGAGGCGGGTTGGTGGGGGTCGGTGTGGGTGAGGCCACGGTAACCGGCTCATTGGCCGGGCCGGCTTGGGCCGTCGCGCGGTTACCAAGATCACAGGCAGAGAGGAACAGAATGAACAACGAAAGCAGCAGGATGAAAACCAGGACACGGCGCGTGAGGCGTACGGCCTCTTCAGTCAAGTCAGTATTTATTTTTTCAAGCATGGCAAATCTCCTTACGTCTCCGGCTAAAGCCTCGATGCCAAGGCTGATACCTTTATGGAGTCGAGGTCTTAGATAGTACCCCTCTTGAGTGTTGACGGGCAGATTCACCACGGAGGCACGGAGTGCACGGAGATTTTTTATGGTTTTCTCCGTGTTCTCCGTGTCTCTGTGGTTAAATTTTGTGTCTCGTTTAGTCACCAACACTTAACCGGGGGACTACCAGGTTTTATCAAAAGAAAGAATTTTCCTATATCTTTATGATACATGGACGTAACAAAGAGGCAAGGAGTTCCCATAATTTTGGATAATTCCCCGGCATTATGAAGGTTTACGGGGAGCTCATTTGGTGCTTCCTACTCACAGGAGTATAATTTCGCTGTCCGCTGTTGTGTAGAAAATCAACCAATAAGGGGGTGCCCCATTGAGTCGCAATCAAATTACAATCATCGAACCAAACGGCGTCCAACGCACGAGGCCGCTGACCATGGGCGGCATGATCATTGGGCGGGGGGCTGATAATAACTTAATTCTTGGCTATGAAAACATATCCCGCTACCATGCCCAGATCACGTCTGATGGACAGCGCTACTACGTGACCGATCTAAACAGCGGTAACGGCACTTACCTGGGCAACGCCAAGCTAACCCCCAACGAGCCAACCGCATGGACGGCCGGCACCCCCCTCCGCATCGGCGAGGTTTTAATCCACCTGAAGCAGATTCAAGAGCCAACGGTAGCGCCGGACGATCAGGAAACCCGGGTCGGCTGGGTACCGGAAGCCCCAGCTCAAGCTCGAACAAAGAGCCGTATGCCCATTGTGATCTTGCTGTTACTGGTTCTCCTCTGTGCCTGCCTGGCCCTGGGCGCAGTGACTTATTATTATCTCTGACCACCGGACATCCATTCGATGACACGCTCAAGTTCACCAGCAATGGCCACCAACTCTTGATCAGCGTAGGCGCCCCCCTCACGCCAGACAGGTTGACCGCTTCTGGGTCTAACATTCATATTCCTCAACCAGTCCACCTGCTGCCAGAGACAGTCTTTAATAATCACCGGGAAAAGGATAAGCTCCTTCTGTTCGCGGCGCTCAAGCAAGGCGGGCACTTCTTGGTCCATCAAAAAACTGGAGTTCAAGTAATCGGGACTGATGAGCAACATGGCCACCTGGGCCTGATCGATAGCTTCTGACACCGGCAAAGCGGACCGGGAGGTGGATTTGCTTTCTGGATGCTTTCCCCCCTCCCTCCCGGTCAAGCGGTGGAAAAGTGCCCCGAAATCAAACGTCCGCTTTTGTTCCACGGGAGTTTCCGCCGAAACCGGCTGAGACCGGTTGGCGATTTGCGGCGAATCTTCATCCGCCTCACTCAGATCACCGCCAGGCCACACCGTAATCAGCCCCATCCGTTCCAAAACCCCCAGATGGGCTAACAATCTATCTTTTTCGGCTTCATCGTGGTGGCTGTAGCTAATAAAGACGGTGGTTGTCATTTGCTTTTCCTCATTATTTGCCAAACAGTTTGGGCAATAGTTCCAGGTAATCAATCCGGGCCAGCGTTATCAAGGGCCGGCATTGGCTACCACAATCATGGCTTGCTCCTGGTTAGAAGTTGCTCAACCCGGACCACATCTGCTTCTAATTCCTCTGTCGATTCGATAAAGTAGTTAATACGGTGCTGCGCCAACAGACGAATGAACTCCCATTTCGAGATATTTAATAACTCGGCCCCCTTGCCGGATGATATTCGGCCTTCTCGAAATAACTCAAGCGCAATCAACTCTTTTAAGCGAACCGGCAGTTGTGTCTCTGAGATTTCCAAAGCCCCCAGTAAATCACGGGGCAGGTTTATGTTAACAACTAACGTATCCATATATTGCTCCTTTGTTATTTGGTAAATGGGGATATAACAACGGATCAGGGGATTTAACGGATTGAATCCGTTTCATCCTCCGATCCGTTGTTATATCCTCACTGTCTCAATTTCCAAACGGGGTGTATGGAAGTTGGCCATCAACCCAATCTTGAGTCCCAAAAGTTTGAGATATTGCCGAAAACGGCCTTTGAGCTTCGGGGTAATCTGACGGACAGCGATAGGCGCCAGAAGTACTTTGTTGTCTACAATGATCAACCGGACTTCACGAGTCTCGATAGGCTGCTGGCGGAATTGGATGATGACTTCTTTCTTGACCTCATACGGAATTTCACGCAGGCGTAATTCGATTTGAGTAGCGCGACGATAGTGCATATGCATAAAACCAGGTCCCAGTTCGTTGTGAACTTCGTAGAGAACGGCTCGTAACTCCCCGGTCAACTCTGGATACAGCCATTGGTTTGAAGGCTGCTCTATGCTGGCCAGAGAAGATTGAGCAGAGTGATTACTGACGAAGTTGGGGATGCGTTTAATTTCCAGTTCGTTACCTCCAAAGTTAACCAGAATGCCGAGTTTTAGGCCAGTTACTTTGAGGTAAGTAATCAGTCGGGCTTCATCAATCGGTAATAATTCCGCTTCTACTTTTAGTTCGAGTATCACCTTACCATCAACCAACACATCTACAAAGAATCGGCCGATGCGATAGCCCTTATAGCGCAGTTCATACTCTACCTGTCGTTCAGCAGGTATGTCCCGGTCTTGCAAAGCAATCATCAAGGCTTTCTCCCAGCCTGCTTCGGATAGGTCAAGGTGGCGCAATTCGTTGTAAACATCATAGAATGCACCTCGCACACTGTAAGTCAAGTCGGCATAGATCAGTTTAGTCATACACGTTCTCAAAAAGCGAGAATAACTTTTCAACCTTGAATATAACAGCGGATTCGAGGATTTATCGGATCAAATCTGTTTCATCCCCTGATCCGTTGTTATATTCCCAATACCTACCCACTCCGCCGCATACAAATCTGATAATCCTCCTCGACCTCCATCAGAGCCTCATCCTCCAGCGACTCGAACTCGAAACCGTCCTTCTCGTAGATGGTCCGGCCCAGATCGTACAGCCCGGCCCGGCGACATTGGCGGAGCCAGTCGGCGGCGGTGGCGGGGTTGGGGGGACGGTCGCGGTCGTGGGGGGACGCCGTCGAGGAGGGTCTTATGCCAGTCAGTATAACATAATTCCAGGTTAAAGACAACGAAAAATCAACAGCCTCTTTAAAAGGTTGTCAGCCAGGGAGGAGGCATGATACAATGGATAAGATGATCGGCCGATCATAGATAACACTATTGGGGAGGAGGCCTGCTTTGAAAGAGCTATACATCCGCTTTATGATTTGGTTGGGGGCTGAACCGCCCGCTGGGTACGAGGATCTTACCGCCGAGGACCAGCCCACCCCCTCATCGCTTCGTCCAGGGCGTCGCCGTCGCTCCTGGGTGCCGCTGTTGACCGGTCTCGGCGTGGCTGTCTTGTGTGGGCTGGTGTTGTTCTTATGCCGGCTCGTCTATCCGATACCGGGCCCCGAGGTATCTCCTCCCACACCTTTCCCGACGCCGTCGGGTGAGGTTGGCTTAAGGGGCGCTGACCTGACCGGACAAGACTTGAGTGGCGTTGATCTCAGCGGGCAAGACCTGAGCGGCACCAACCTGAGTGACACCAACCTAAGCGGGGCTGATCTGAGTGGAGCCGACCTCAGCGGCGCTAACCTGAGTGGGGCCGATCTCAGCGAGGCCGATTTGAGCGGGGCCGACCTGACCGAGTCCAATTTGAGTGAAACGAATTTAAGCGAGGCCAATTTAAGCGAGGTCACTTTAGCCAACACCAACCTGGAAGAGACCAACCTGACCGGGGCTGACCTGACCGCCGCAGACCTACAAGTTGAAGAGCCGGCCACCGCAGAAATTGGTCCGGCGGATAAAGTTGGCCAGATTGACGTCAGTTATCCCTACAGAATGTGGCCAAATTCAGGCGGATCGGTCCGGGTATCTATCGCCGCCATCCTGGCTGACCTGTCATCGGTTGACACCAGAAATTTTGAGCGAATCCCGATTCCCCCCGATGCTGAACCGATCATTGATGAATATGGCTCATACCTCGCCAACATCTTCATCAGAGAGCGCATGTGGGTTGAGCTCGATTCGACCTCTGATTTCGAGATCAGAAACATTCTGCCCCTCACCCAAACGGTCAATCTTGAATCCGGGATAACAGACTGGGCCTGGAGTATTATCGCCCCGGCCACGGCCGGCAGCCACGAGTTAGTGGTCAGCGTTTATCGAGAGGGGGTTAGCCTACCGTGGGTCAGGTCGTTCCAGGTATTGGTGGGCGAACCGACCCCTACCCCCGTACCCACCAGCACGCCCACCCCTACCCCAACCAGGCTGGAACAGGTGGGGGATCGTCTCACCGAGCGGTCGGTGGATATTTTTATGATGTTGGTGCCCATGCTAATCGGGGGTATTGCCTTTGTTTTTCAAACCCACCGGGCCAGGCAAAATGAAATAAAGAGCTTGAAACGAGAGATGAAAGAAGCAACCACAGGTCAAGCAGAGCTAGAGCAAGAAATTACCGAACTGCAAGCCATAAAATGGTGGCAGTTCTGGAAGTAATGCATCGTCTATTCGATGGGCCTGGCCATCCCCTTCCTGGTCAGTGCCTGGATCTTGACCACGGCCACCAATCGCCTGAAAGTCCTCTACCGGCATATGGGCACGATTGAGCGTTTCAGCGGAGCGTTTCTGATCATCATCGGAATCCTGCTTCTGACTAATACCTTCTCGGCCCTGAACATCTTCTTCAACCGCTTCGTGCCGGATTGGCTAATCCAATATATCTAGTTTCTGCTGTTGCAAAACGTAGCCAGAGCATCCCTATGCCGTCCCCGCAGAGGCATAGGGATGCCTCTGCTACCCATCCTAAGAAACCAAGAGCCCGGCCAGTGGCCGGGCTCTGTTTGTCATTGCATAGCGTGGTCAAACCTATACTTATGCTGTTATAGCTTGCAGCAGCCACAACGTGCCCATCCCGACAGCAATGGTCAGCAGTACATTTCTGGTATACCACACCACCACGATGGCCATAACACCTGAGATCAACCGCTCATTGCCAAGAGAGACATCAATTAAGCCGTTACGATACAACAAAGCCGGGACAACCAGGGCCGGCAGGACCGCCGCCGGAACCAGACGCAAGGCACGTTCAACCAAGTGGGGCAATTCAATCTTACCCAACAACAAGATAAACGACACCCGCACCGCATAAGTCACCAGCCCTATACTGATGATGGTCAGAAAAATGATGCTTTCACTCATGAATGCCTTCCTGTTTACGTCCGTCGCCACTCCAATAAGAGCCCTATCAGGATGCCCACCAGGGCGGCCACGATGAGACTCAAATTGAAGGGTAAATTAACGGCTACCGTGGCTATCAAGCCGGCCGTCAAGGCAGCGGCCATGGCCGTCTTCTCTTTGATGACCGGCATAGCCAGCGCAATGAAAGTCAGCGGTATGGCGAAATCCAGCGACCAGCTTTCAGGAACCTGCGTCCCCAGAAAAACACCGGCCGCCGTACTCACCTGCCAGGTGGCCCACATAGCAAAAGCCGCGCCCAGGTAAAACCAATGTTTGTGCCCCCTTTCGGCCTTATCGTTGAAGCGTGTAATGGAAACAGCATAGGCTTGATCGGTTAGTAAGTACGCCAGCACGTGTTTCCATTTACTGGTCAGGGTTTTGAAGTGGGGGGCAATCGAGGCACTGTACATGGCAAAGCGCAGGTTAATGATGAGAGCGGTTAGCACGATAACGACGATCGAGGCGCTCATACTCATCAACTGCACGGCGGCCAATTGTGACGCCCCGGCAAACACAATCAACGACATGGCTAAAGCCAAAGGAGCTGAAAGTCCCACCTCGATGGCGGCGATGCCGGAAATGGTGGCAAAGGGAATAACGCCCAGTAAGATGGGGGATATTGCTTTTAGGCCGGAGATAAATTCAGAACGTGGTGATGACATACCTCCATGCTACACATGCTGGAGGCATTTGTCTTGCAAATTCTTGCTGTTTTTGCGATATTGGCCAGGGGTGACCCCAACGATTCGCTTAAAGCGGTTAGTCAGGTGACTTTGGTCCACGAAGCCTGTTTGCGTGGCCACGTCGACGATAGAGCAGCCAGCCAGTAATAACCTTTTGGCCACGGTGATCCGCCGCTGGGTTAGATAAATGTGGGGCGGAAAGCCAACTTCCCTTCTAAAGACGCGCAGCAAATGAAACGGACTGACGTTGACCAATTGGGTCAATTGTTCAAGCGATACATTTTCGGTGTAATGGTCATCTAAATACTCACGCACGCTTTTTACATAATTTGGCTCTGCGCCTACAGGACGAATGACAGGCCTATCATCTGCGTGGTGGGCAATCAGTTGGGCCAGCGTCCACAGCATGCGAGACTCACGTTCAATGATCGATGATTGGGGGTCTTCAAGGACCCGGTGCAGCTTAAGAATTTGCTGCACCAGGAAATCATCGTGAATAACCAGTTCCGGGAAAAAGGGAACATCCCGCTGGCGACCGGCAATCTCAGAGGCAGCTTTTTGCAGGAGGCTGGCATCCGGGTAGAGCATACGGTAGGTCCAGCCTTGTTCGCTGGCTGCTTGACCGGTATGGACCTCGCCCGGATTGATGACACAGACGGTACCGGCCGGCATAATCCGATTAGCCCGACGGTAAGCCACCTTTTGGGCGCCCGATTGAATGACCCCAATGGCAAATCCCTCGTGAACGTGGGGCGAAAAAGCGTGGGTGATGTAGGTGGCCCGGAGTAGCTCCAAATTAGAAAAATGGGGGTCGTGCCAAAATTTTACTTCTTCTTGCCCAGCCTTGGTGCTCATACAACTTTGCCCTCTCAGGGAATAACCACCAACTTGCCAAAAAACTGTTTACTCTTGAAATCCACCTGGGCTTGCTTTATGTTCTCGAGCGCATAAGTCTTGGCTAAGAGCGGCTTGAGTGCACCCCGCTCGATGTAACGCATCAGATCAGCAAATTCTTTACGGGTACCCAGAGTTGAGCCAATGATTTCCAAATGTTTCAGGTAAACGGTGCGCAAATCGAGCTGCACTAAAGGCCCGGCTATGGCCCCGGCCGTGACGTACCGCCCTTGTTTACGCAACACCCTCAATAAAACCGGAAACAACGGGCCGGCCACAACATCCGCGATCACGTCAATCGGCTGCTCCCCAACGGCTTGGCTTATCGCTTCATGCATATTCTCTGAGCCTCTGGTGATCACAATCTCGGCTCCAAGCTGGCCTACTTTCTCTTCTTTACCGGCCCCGACGATTGTTATGATCCGCGCCCCTCGGACACGAGCCAATTGGACCAGACCTGAGCCAACCCCGCCAGAGGCCCCTGTGATCAGAATCGTCTCTCCTGCTTTCAGTCGAGCCCGATTGAGCATACGTTCACCCGTAACGTAGGCAGTGGGAAACGTGGCCAGTTCTGCATCGCTCAAAGATGCGTTGATCAGGTGGGCATTCCTGGCCGGTGCGGCGGTGTATTCTGCAAAGCCACCATCACGCTCACTGCCCGTAAAGCCGGCTTCCAACAGCCCTTCGCCATCCTCGGTGTAAAGCGTGGGATCTACGATGACCCGTTCACCAACACGGGAGGGGGACACTTTAGAGCCAACATCTACAATATGCCCCACGATGTCAGCCCCCTGGATGCGGGGAAATTGCATCGGTTCCTGGCGCCAAGCGGAGATAGCCTGGGGATCGGTCTCACTGCCGTAAGCACCTTGGCGGGTCCAGAGATCGGTGTTGTTAACGCCACAAGCGCCAACTTTGATCAAGACATCGTCAGGCCCGACTGGCGGGATCGGGACGTCGTCCCGATATTCGAGCTTGTCAAGGCCACCGTATCCGGTGAGCAGAACAGCGCACATAGAATTCCTCTTGATCATATTACGACTTCCTTTCACTTGCGCTCGGGCAATGCCGCTGTTGAAACAGGCTGGCTTTCATGGCCCGTTGGCTCTGTTACGGTTCCCTCCGCCGAGTCGAGGACAGAGGCTGTTGGTCCGTGGAGATTGTTGCTCTCATTGCTCTCCAGAACGTTGCCGTAGGTCGTATTCGGATTGTACGAATCTACCAGACCATAAACCATAGCCCCGGCAGGCAACGCTCCAGGGCTGCTGTGGTCTGGTCTGTAGTAGGGACCACCGGTAGTCAGGATCAAGGTCCCTCCATTCGCCCTGATCGGGACCGTCACGCCCCACACCAGCCCGTGGCTGGCAATCGTGTGCCAGGGCTGGTTGATCTGTGGCGTCGTCCTGGGATTGAAATAAACATCCACCCAGAAAGCATCGGTGACATCGACCTCACCTTGATTTTTGATGACGACTGTCACCTGGGTGTCGTTAACCGTCAAAGCTTCAATCACCAAATCCGGCCTGGGCGGTCCCTTAAGAATTAAAGGCAGGAAAATTCTCGACTTATCAGCATAAGTGAGATAAACGGAGGTTGTCCGGCTGCCGAGCGAGATACCTGAAGAATTTGTGCCGGTAAAAATGACCGTTGTGCTGTAAACACCATAAGTGGCCGGACGTATTGCCCTTAAAGTCACCTCAACCGGTGCTGAAGCAATTGAGACTGTACCGGAGGTAGGCGGCATCAAACTCAACCAGGATACTGTGGGGGAAATTGTGGCCTGCCAGGTGACAGGATTTGAAGCGATGGAGGTGATCTGAATCTGGCTAAAGATGGGCCCCACCGCAGTGTCATCTATGAACAGGTTCAACTGGGCCGGAAAAGTTTGCAACGCTGTTAAAGCTTCCAGGGCACGCCGGGCGTTAATACGTCCGTGGCCAAATTCAAGGTCGTGGCCAACCGGCCCCAAATCGTCTGTGGTGGCTTCGATGACGCTGCGGACATCATGGTGGCTCAAGCCGGCACGAAAGGACCACAGCAGGGCGGCCAGCCCGGCCACGTGGGGCGCGGCCATCGAGGTTCCGGTTTTGAACTGATAGCCGCCCCCGCGTCGGGTGCTGTAAACACTCGCCCCCGGTGCGGCCACGTCTAAGCGGGGCCCTTGATTTGAGCCAGACCAGCGAATGTCAAAATGGTTGGTCGCGCCCACGGCCACCGCTTCATCCAGAGCGGCCGGGCAGGCCACACTAAAAGCACTTTGATTGCCAGAGGAAACGAAAGCTAAAACGTTCTTGGCCAGGGCCTCTTGCATGGCATCACGGATTGCCGCAAAACCACTACACGGATATACCGTCCCTGGAGCGGCGACACTCATATTGATTACCCTAGCCCCGTTGGCTGTGGCATAACTAATGCCATTGGCAATGCTGGACACCGTCCCCCGGCCAAACTGATCTACCGCTTTGACCGGCATAATCCTGGCCCGCCAACTGACCCCGGCAACACCCTGGCCGTTATTGCCACTGGCCGCCGCAATGCCGGCCACGTGGGTGCCATGGCCATTCTCGTCGTCAGGATCATTGTCATTGGCTGCGTCGCATGTTGTGGTTAAGGTATTGCAAAAATCCCAGCCGTTGACATCATCAATGTATCCATTCCCATCGTCGTCCAGGCCGTTGCCCGGCACTTCATTGGTATTCACCCAGATATTGGCTTCCAAATCTTCATGATCCAGGTCAACGCCGGTGTCTACAATGGCCACCACCGTGCTGCTGTTACCGGTGTGAATATCCCAGGCCTCAGGGGCATCAATATCGGCGTCCACTGTTCCCCCGGTTTGGCCGGTATTATGCATGCCCCACTGCTGGGAGAACTCGGTGTCATCAGGCGTACTGGCAATGGTGATGACATAATTCAATGTAGCAAATTTAACCTCTGGCCGGGTCGATAGGTCAGCCACTGCCTCAGCCTCACGACCTGGCAAAACCTGAACGCGCATCAGACCACTGTAGGGTGAAATCTCCAATGGACGTAACCCCAGGGCCAGGACCTGTTCCTGGGCAGCAACTGGATCAATATCCGTATGAAATTTAACCAGAATTTCACCGGAGACAAACGGTATAACCGAAGAGGAGGTAGAGGGGCCTTGAGCCAACCCCGGCCCTACGGCTAACAATAGGCCAAGACTCAGACCGCCAATGATAAATATCAGCTTAAAAATTGAAATCTTTTTCATATGGCGACCATTTGTTAATTACTCATTGCTCATTGTTCATTGAACAGCATCCGGGCCACCAGCACCGGGGGGATTTCGCTGAAATTGCCCCCCCACGACAGAGGAGTACTGCCAGGGGGATGCTCGGGGGGAAAGGCGCGTTCCTCGAGGCCATCCAGAATAAACCCGGCCTCGAAGCCCACCCCCAGCAATACCTGTAAGGGCCGGTGAAAGAGGGGCTGCGGCTTGGGCTGTCCGGCTATGGCCGCAGCGTGGCTTATTGTTTCAGTCATATAGCCGAAGGTCTTGACCGAATAGACCGTGACGATCTGGCCCCCCCGATCCTCCATCTCGGCCACGTGAACCATATGGGGGCTGTTGAAGCAGGGATGCAGCACGGAGAAAACAAACCGTCCGCCCCGACGAAGCAGCCGAGCCAACGCCCGGAACAGCGGTTTAATCTCGGCCATATCGAACAGGGCCATACTACACAGAGCGGCATCAAACTGCCCCTCCCCCAGGGCTAGCAGGGCCCTTTCGTCCGTGGCATCCAGCACCCGATAGTCGATACGTTCAGCAGTCTCGCTGGTGCGCTGCCGGGCCTGGGCAATCATCTCCTCGGCAAAGTCGAAGGCCACCACCTCAGCCCCCAAGGCCGCCAACCGGCGAGCGTAGAGCCCATTGCCGCAGGCGATGTCAAGGATCCGTTCGCCTGGGCGCAGGGCCAGCAACCGCTCGGTGGCGGGCCAAACCAGCAGTTCAACGAAATCGTTACCCTCACCTATACGCTCATCCCAGAACGAAGCGTTCTCGTTCCAGGCGGTCCGGGTCTCCTCATTCGCTTGCTTTAAATCTTCAAGGGTCATTGCACCCTCCTCGTTTTCCTGGCCAAGTAATGAATGATTTTCAACCGATGCTGACCCTTCCAGGGGAAATCAGCGACCCGTCTCATTGAGTAAAGGGATAAGATATTAGGCTCTTTGGGATTTTCCGTGGCGCTCGGCCCGGATTGACAAATCCGGGCCATATCTTGTGGTATAGCCTGCTCATTACCCACTAAATACGGGGATTTGTCAATCCCCTTTGAGCAGAACCACAGAAATTCCTGAAGAACCTCCCGGTTTATGGGAGTAAGGGAGTTCCAAAATTTAAATCGTCCCAGACACTTTAGGATTGTAGTGCGTAAAACGTGAAGCGTAAATAGTTTTTGTCATAAATCTTCAAGATAGAAGGGTAATCAAACCTCATCCATTTCTGGCTCACCTAAAAAACAACGATGCAGCGCCTCGGCATCCTTGCTGTGGATGAAGGCCGTGAGGTGATCATCCGGCTGAAAAACCGTATCGCCCTGAGGGATCAGGACCTGATCATTGCGCCGAATTGAGATTAACAGGCATTCTTCGGGCAGCGTGGGTGCAATTTCTTGGACCGTTTTGCCAATAACTCTATCGCCAGCTTTTAAGTTCAGATCTACAAACTCGGTCCCGTCCAAATTGCGCAACTGCATTCGCCGGGCGTGATGTTGCAGTTTGGCCCGGCGAGACAGAGCCAGATTGTAGGCTCGGATAATGTCGGCGCGCCGGATCAGCCCCAATAAATGGTTCGGATCGTCGCGGGAAACCACCGGTAAACGTCCCAGTCCGCGTCTCGCCATCCGAGTCAGAGCCTCATTCATGCTCTCATCAGGAAAAGCCACTAACAATTGGTCTCTGGGTGTAGCGATTTCAGCCACCGTTGTCCGGCGGGGGAGATTGTTGGCAATAGCCCGATCCAGATCCGTCACCGTAATCATGCCCCACAACTGTCCTTGCCGGTCAAGCACTGGCAAGCCATGATGCTGCGAACGGCTAAAGATGTCTGATATTTCCGTGAGAGTCAAATCCATGTCTGCGGTATCTACCTCAACCCTCATTACCTCGTCTACCATTACGCCCTGCAATACATCCACATCGCGTCCGCGTTGCAAGTGAATACCTCGCCGGGTGAGTTTGAGAGTGTAGATCGACTCACCCTCCAACATTTTCTGAGCTAGGAGCGTAGCCACTACAACGGTCAGCATCAGCGGCAAGATGATTCGATAATCGCCGGTTAACTCAAACAGGATTAAAGTAGCAGTTATCGGCGCGTGGGCGCTGGCTGCAAAAACAGCCCCCATACCCACCAGGGCATACGCGCCCGGCGGCGCGGCTATGCCAGGAAATATTTGATTGACCGTCAACTCAAACGCGGATCCTAACATTGCCCCCATAAACAGGCCAGGCGCAAAGACACCTCCTGAGCCGCCTGACCCCAGGGTTAAACTGGTGGCAATCAGTTTTAATATCAACAAAGCAACCACCACGTGGAGGGTAAAGTGATTTCCCAGGGCTTGCTCAATTACGTTGTAGCCCACGTTAAATACTTGCGGCGTACCTGCCCAGGTCACGCCGGTTAGATAGGGATACGTCAGGGCCATGACGCCCAGCAAAGCGCCCCCAACCGCGGGTTGGACCCATTCGGGAACCTGCTTCCATTTATCAAACAAGTCTTCCGTCCAATAAAGCAAGCGCACAAAAATGACCCCTACCAAGGCTGCCAACACCCCCAACACCAGGTAAAAGCTATACTCCCACAAACTGTGCAGGCCATATTCGGTAGGGATTGCAAAGGCCGGCACGTTGCCAAATACGGCCCGGCCAATGGCACTGGCCGCCACCGCCGCTACCACCACCGTACTGAAATGCCGGACGCTAAATTCACCCAGAATAATTTCTAGCGCAAAAAGAACACCGGCGATGGGCGCATTAAAAGTGGCCGCGATGCCGCCGGCTGCACCGCATGCCACCAAGTTGCGAACACGATCATCGGATAGATGTAACAGTTGTCCCAGGGATGATCCCAGGGCCGAGCCAATCTGCACGATCGGCCCTTCACGCCCCACCGACCCGCCGCTGCCGATAGAGAGTGAGGAAGCCAGAGATTTGATCACGGCCACAATCGGGCGAATACGTCCGCCGTGCAAGGCAACCGCTTCCATCACTTCGGGCACGCCATGGCCCTTGGCTTCGCGGGCAAAGTAATAAACCAGCAGACCGACCAGCAACCCGCCTATCGCCGGCACAATGATCACGTAAGCCTTGCCCCAACTGTTGGTGACTTGGGGCAGCCATACATAGCCTACCCAACCAACTGCTTGAATTAAATAGCGAAAGACCACGGCGCCCAAACCGGCCCCGATTCCTACCAGCAGCGCGGTTCCTATCAACACCACTTCCGGTGGTAATTGCCAGCGGTCTATAAAACTCCCAAATCGAGCGGAAATATACCCAAAAGAAAATTTTATATTGTGAGATTGAGCCGGCGTAACGGTATTGCTTTGTTGGGTCATAACTATTTAGGTTCCTTGTCTATAGGTGTGTTCAGTTTGATTGTATTGTGGACAGGTGTATTTTACGACCCGTCAAGACACGATAACCGGCTTCGATGCCAAAAGCCAGGCCAACCATCGCTCCTAAAACCCATAACTGTTGGGGCGAACTGGTTGCTGTTTGCCAGAGCAACGCCGCCAGAGCGCCAACACAGGCCACGATACCCGCTCCTGAAATCCAGGTTTGGCTGCCGGTGGCTGAAGCCAGTCGAATATTGGCGCCATTCACGGCCGCAAAAAAAGGTCACGGTTTCCCAGTATCCAATTTTCCCGTTTGTTTGTTCAGTCATGGGCTTGTTATCTTGGCGCTAATAGTCCCGGTTGCTGCTGGTCAAAAATACGGTAGGCAATCTGTTTGACGCCATCATTCACCAGGAACCAGACTAAGGCATAACCCCAGACGGTCAGCGCCCAGCCCCAGCCGAGGGGATACATAAACACTCCATACACGGCAATAAGCGTCGCCAGAAGCTGCGTGCCCAGCACGGCCCCCAACAGGATCGGGGCCGGTTTGATAGACCAGAAGGGACGGCGGGTGCGGGTCACAAAAATGGTCAGGTGACCGGCTACCGACAGCTTCAGATACATCAGCGTTTGGATCATCTCCCGGTTCAGATGAAAGACGTTCTCACCCAGGTAAAAAAGTCCAAACGAGGCAATCACGCCAGTGATACCCAGAACGGTAGCGATGCCTAACACCTGCCGCATGTTCCACGCTTCGGGTTTATGGGCGTAGCGGGTATTGTCATAGGCAATCGACAAAATCGCACCGTCGTTCAGCAGTGCCAGCAGCACAATCATAATGGCGGTGACCGGGTAGAAGTTAAACACCAGGATAGACAAGGTCATAAAGAGTAGCACCCGGATAGTTTCGGCAATACGGTAGATGGCGTAACTGTTCATCCGTTGAAAGATTTTGCGACTCTCCTTGATCGCATCAATAATCACCGACAGGCCGGGCGTTAGCAGCACAATATCGGCCGCAGAGCGCGCCGCATCGGTGGCTCCGGAAACGGCAATGCCGGCATCAGCCTTTTTTAGAGCCGGGGCATCGTTGACGCCGTCGCCGGTCATGCCCACAATGTGGCCTCGCTGTTGCAGCACGTCAACAATGTGGTATTTATGTTCGGGAAAAACCTGGGCAAAACCATCGGCATGCTCAATGGCATCGGCCAATTGGCCGGTTTGGTGATGGCTGGTTTCGGCAAAGAGTTCGGCATCCAAAATGTTGGGGCCCAGATGCAACTGCCGGGCAATTTCCTTGCCAATGGCCTGTTGATCCCCGGTGACCATTTTCACTTTGATCCCCATCTGTTGAGCTGTATCAATAGTAGCCTGCGAGTCGACGCGGGGTGGGTCGTACAGCGGCAGCACGCCCAAGAATTGCCAATTGCCCTTTACGTCGGTGCGGGCCACGCCCAACGAACGATAGCCGCGGGCAGCATATTCGTTCACGGCTTGCTCAACCTGCGTCTGAATCTGGGCAGCATTGTGAGCCAGGGCCAAAATAACCTGGGGGGCGCCTTTGGTCACTTGAAAAAGGGGATTATCGGCGTGTGATACGGTGGCTTCGGTGCGTTTGTGAACCGGGTCAAATGGTTGAAAATGGGTGACACGGTAACCGTCCAGTTGGCGTTGATCGTGCAGTCCGTTCAACACGGCCAAGTCAATGGGATCCTGGTTTTCGGCACGAGAGGCCAGCGCCGCATCGAGAATCAACTCTTGCGGGGTCACATTGGGCAAGGTGAAGGGGTCGCCCAGGGTTAACTTATTTTGGGTGAGGGTGCCCGTTTTATCGGAGCACAGCACATCAATACCGGCCATTTCTTCAACCGCCGCCAATCGGCTGACCACGGCTTCTTTTTTAGCCAGCACCCGCGCGCCAACGGCCATAGTCACAGACAAGACGGTTGGCATGGCCGCCGGGACGGCGGCTACGGTCAAAACCAGGGCAAACTGGATGGTGGTGAGAATATCGTCACCCCGAAAAAGAGCCACGGTCAGGATCAGAATAACTAAGGCTAAAGCCAGCACAATCAAATAGTCGCCAATTTTCAACACGGCCTGCTGAAAATGACTGGTCGTATGGGCCTTTTCTACCAGACTAGCCGTTTTGCCAAAATACGTATCCTGCCCGGTGGCATACACCAGGGCATTGATCTCGCCCTGTTTGGTGACCGCACCCGAATAGACGACCTCACCGACCTGTCGCGTGACGGGTAAAGATTCGCCGGTTAAGGCCGACTGGTCTACCTGGATGGGATCGCCGTCCATTAATTTGGCGTCTGCCGGGATAATATCGCCCAAGCGCAGCCGGACGATGTCGCCCGGCACCAACTCGCGGGCGGGGATTGATCGCCATAGGCCGTCGCGTTTGATCCTGGCTTGTAGAGCCAGCCTGGCTTTGAGCGCGGCGATGGTGTTGCCGGCCTGATACTCTTCCCAAAAGCCTACCACCGCGTTGACCCCTAACAAAGCCAGAATAATGCCCAGATCGGCCCAGTGGCGCACCAGGGCCGAGAGAATGGCGGCCACCTCGATCATGCCGGGGATGGGCCCCCAGAAATAGGATAGAAATTTCAGGAGAGGGTTTGTTTTTTTTTCCGTGAGTTCGTTGTAACCGTACTGCGCCAGCCGTTGTTCTGCCTCGGCCTGACTCAAGCCATCCGGCGAGGTGTTAAGTTTTTGCTCTAACTCAACCAGGGGTAACTCAGCTATTTGACCATTGGCAGATTTGGATAGGGCTGGTTGATTTTTATTTGGATACTTTTGTTGAGATTTTTTGGGGAGTGGTACCTGGCTTACTTCAGCGTTAGATAGATTTTGTTTTAACATGGTCAATATCCTTTTATGCAACCGTGGTTGTCTTTTTATTTTTGCAGTGCATTCAGTGCCTTGTGCGTCACAAGGGGAACTTCTACGGTTGGTTCGATGTCGTTCAGGGCGGCCAAAACCGGTTTGACCTCTTCTCTTGACACTCGGTCTAACAAATGCCGGCTTACCAGGTCGTGCAGCACATGATGAGCGCCTTCGCGCAGGCGAACCGATTCCGGCCGATCCATCAGGGCTTGCAAGAGGGGCGCCAAACTACAATAGCCTACGGCAATCAACCCCTCAGCGGCCAGCCAGCGGACACCAAATTCATTATCTTCCAGGGTTTTCACCAGGGCTTGCACCGATTTGAGGTCGCCAATCTGGCTCAAGGCCTTGGCCGCCTCCCAATGGATGGGTTCTTTTCGATTTCCTAATGCTTTTATCAGGCTTGGTACCGCCGGTTCACCTATACGTATCAACGCAATTCGCGCCTGCTGGCGAACCAATCCGTCCCGGCTACCCAGATCAGCAATTAAAGAATCAATGTTAGCCGGAAGGACGTCATTCGAGCGTGCCGTTTTAACTTTTTCTAAGCTATCACAGTCAATCATAACTTTTTATCCCTTCTGTGGTGAATTGATTACAAACTCTATCCTTAATGATAACAGTTGCTCACGGCGGGTGTCCTTATGCTGATCTCTAAAAAATCTTAAGAAAATCTTAAAGTTTTTCTGAGTGCTGTTTAGGGCCGGATATAAACCCAACCCTGGGTTTGCCGTTTGACCAGTTCCCCGATGCCGGAGCGGACAATATCAACCGGCTCCAACAATTTGTCCTGGCTAAGTCCAATTTGACGAACCGCGACGGAACAGGCGGTAAAATAAACCCCTTTGGCGGCCAGTCTGATGATTTGATCCGCATGGGCATTGGGACGTTTGAGGAGCGCATTGATCCCTTCGGCATTGGCCACAACCTCAATCTGAACATTGTCTTCACCCAGGTCAGCGATGAGGTTTTTAATATTTTTTAATAGGGTGTTGATTTGAACCCCGTTATATTCGTCAAGATGAAATATCACGCGGTATTCTTTCATGCTTATTTTCTCCATTCATTGCTATCATAAAATTTGATCACCACAGATCATAAAGGTTTACCTGCGGATTGGAATTGAAGGGAGTGCCGCCACGCTGTGTTTGTCGAACTTCAGGTAAACGGCATCCTCTTCGATATGGTCTATTTGCGAGATAGGAATAGTTACATCTTTTTGGCCCTACAGGTGTCCTTCACGCAGGACCAGATGGGTGATGTAACCATCCGCCGGATTCACCAGAAACTCGTCTACCCGACCGGCGTGCCCGTCAGTTGTTTCAACGCGTGCGCCTCGTCGCACTGCCAATTCACCGGGCGGAATGCGTTCATACTCCACCGAAATCATTTCAGTCTCCGGAATAGTATAAGGCCATATCATATCATAAATAGGTCGCCAACATAGTCCGGTATTTCGGTGCGAATGAACTCGGTTTCGATAAATGATTCCATCTCTTCCAGTTGATTCCTGGAACAGCGCAACTGAATTTTATGCGACGATGTTTCCAGGATCAGTTCGATCGGCACCAGGCGTTCGATGTGGGGAAAAGCTTTTTCTTTGGCCACCAGATGCGTTACTTTTTTGGTGGTTGGATTGATGATAATGTAGGTTGAAACCCCATCCAGGCCCAGCGGACTTCGCCAAAGAGTGTCCGCGCGATGGGCGGATTGGTCAGTCCTTTAACAAAATTTATTCGATCATTGTTTTTAACAGTGGTTTGACTTGTCATAGTTACCTTCTTCGATTATTTACGAAGTCTTTATTATCATATCGCGTTTTTATCGCTTTATCCTTACAATAGCCTCAAGTCTTTCTTAAGGAAGTCTTAAAGCAACGTAGTAGTTCCTTTTTGACCAACTAAGGGGGTTCCGAAATTTAAATCATCCCAAAACTGTCGGCGACGTGAAGCGTAAAACGTGAAACGTGAGGGTTTATGCGTAAAAACATCACGTTTCACGCATCACGTTTCACGGAGTTGGGACAATTACCCGTACCGGGCACAGGTATTTTTTCGGAACTGCCTTAAGATTCTCTTATGGTTGCCTTGAGGTAAGTATAAAGATAAAACCTATGAATTGTGAGTATGATAGAGATGTAGTAGCGAAAAGTTTATATCTTCCGCCTCACATTTGGCGTTATCGTTAAATTTAAATTTGGAAAGGTAAACAAATGACTTTACAACAAAAACCGTCCCAACCGGAGACCCCTAAAAAGATATTCCCAGGCTGGATCTGGTGGTTGATTTTTATCAGTCTCCTTATTTGGAATATCCTTAGCTTCTGGCCCACGGCGGTGCCAGAAGTTTCGATTCCGTATACCACCTTTGTGGATCAAGTTAAGGCCGATAATGTCTCCGCGGTCAGGATTACCGGCGATTCAATTACGGGCCAGTTTGTCCGGCCTTTCACCTGGCCGCAGCCTCCAGCCGCTTCGCCAACGGCGTCAGCCCAATCTACGGCTTCACCGGCTACATCTCCCCAACCAAGCGCGTCAGCCAGCCCGGAAACCTACACCGAGTTTGTCACCACGTTTCCCCAAGCGGTTGGCGACCGCAGTTTGATACCTCTGCTTGAAGACCATCAGGTCACGATCAATGTTGAGTCGCTGGCAACGCCCTGGTTTCTGACGCTGCTGATCAATGGACTGCCGATCTTGTTGTTGATCGGTTTCTTCATCTGGATGGGCAGCCGCGCGGCAAAAAATCAAGCCAATCTCTTTGGTTTTGGGCAAAGCAAAGCCCGCCCGCACGTTGGTGAACATCCTCAAGTAACTTTTGAGGATGTAGCCGGAGCCGATGAGGCCAAACGGGATTTACAGGAAGTGGTTGACTTTTTGCGTCGCCCCGACCGCTACTACAACCTGGGGGCACATATTCCCCGCGGTGTTTTGTTGGTGGGACCTCCGGGCACCGGCAAAACTCTGCTGGCTCGCGCCGTAGCTGGTGAAGCTGGCGTGCCTTTCTTCAACCTCAGCGCCTCCGAATTTGTAGAGATGTTTGTGGGCGTGGGGGCCAGCCGGGTCCGGGACCTGTTTCAGCAAGCTAAAACCGCCGCGCCGGCCATTGTCTTTATTGATGAGTTAGATGCGGTGGGCCGTCGCCGAGGGGCAGGTCTGGGCGCGGTGAATGATGAGCGGGAACAAACGCTCAACCAGTTGCTGGTTGAAATGGACGGCTTCGACGAGCGGTTGGAGGTCATTCTCCTGGCCGCCACCAACCGGCCCGACGTATTGGATC
>DAOUMU010000322.1:0-10669 GCA_034409055.1 Anaerolineae bacterium | reverse complement strand
TACCATTCAGTTCATCACTCATCATTCCTGATTCATCATTCTGGAAAACTGCTAAAAGCTTGCCTATGTAATCTGGCGTAATCCCACGAGATGCCGCCTGACGGAGCAGCTTGGCCATTGGCCTGCCCTCATCTACAAAGAGGCGGATGTACCCTTCTGGTTCGGCCAGTGACAGCGCTCGTTCTATGGTCATTAGGGCTTGATCCGTATCGCCGAGGGCCTGCTGGGCCAGGGCCTGGAGGGCCCAAATCTCGATGACGCGTCCCCTTCGCCCGCCGTCTTCAGCGGCTTGCAGCAGTTGCGTTAGCAATTGTAGGGCTTGGTCCGGTTCGTTTTGGGCAATGAGCAGTCGGGCCCAAGTCAAATACTCGCACTCATCATTCAAGGAGTGAATTGGACTTTCAGCCCTCAGTCCGCGTGCTTCAACCCACTGCTCAACCGCTTCCAGGTGACCTGCATTGCCGGTCGACACAGCTTGAATCAGCATCAACCGCGCCCGACAGGTTGCGATGGGGTCACCAAACCCGGGCACGCTCTGATACGCTGGCGCGAGTTTTTGGGCTTGCCGAATCACGTCCAGGGCACCGGCCATATCACCCTGGGCCTGTTTCAGCCGGGCCTGAGAGAGATAGCCGTCACGCAGCGTATCGCCGCCGATCTGCCACTTGTGGCCCATTTCCAGCCCTTGCGTCAAATAGTGATCCGCTTCGTCCAGTTCGTTCCATTCCCGCAACAGCTCACCCAGCCCCAGATCGACATAGACAACCGCGGGCACTGGTTGTCCATTTTGCTGAGCGGCTTCAGCAGCGAGTTGAAGGCCCTGACGGTAAGTTTCGCGCGCCTGATGCAATTGTCCCTGCAATTCGTGAAGCTGGGCAAGTCCCCTATACGTTAACAGGATAAGATGTAGACTGCCCGCCGCCTGACTGATTGTCAATGCCTCGGAAAACCAGTGTTGCGCCTGCACCACATCCCCGGCCTGCAGATAACCCCAGGCGAGGTTAAATACCGTCCCGGTGAGCGTTTGCATATCGGTCATCGAGCGTTCTTCTGGCAGGGCCTCAAGGACCTGGTGCGAAAGTTCGATTGCCCTGGCAAACTCGCCCCGATGGCGGGTGAGTTCAGCCCGTATGTGGGCGATCTGAAGTTGAAGGTCAGCCGGTAGTAGTTGGTCACCGGCCCTCCTCTCTACCTCTTGTAGACGAGGTTCAACGGCGTCCAGTTGCAAGGTAATCGACAACATCCAGGCATACATGACGCCGAGACGGGGACGAGCGCGGATGATTTCGTCGGGCAGCGCCACCAGCCGGGCGAGCATCGTGGCAAAATCCTCGCCACGGCTCATCCTGTCGAAGAAGGTTTGTTCTGTCAACTGGGCCGCCCGGTCAAAGTCCTCGGCGGCCAAACTGTGGGCGATTGCCTCGGACATCAAGTCGTTTTGCGCATACCAGGCGCTGGCCCGGCGATGCAAGGTGGGCACGAGGTCTGGCTGTGATGTCTCCAACCGGCTGCGAAGCAAATCGGCAAAGAGGTGGTGATAGCGATACCAGCGCCGCTCGTCGTCCAGGGGGACGATGAACAGATTGGCGGCTTCGAGGGTTTCCAAGATTGACTGGCTCGACCTCTCCCCCAGCCCCTCTCCTACCAGGGGAGGGGAGCCAATCACAGCATCGCACAGGGGACCGCTCAGGCGGTCAAGGATTGAGGTTTGTAGCAGGAACTCCTTGGTGCCCTTGGGCCGACGCTGGAGCACTTCATCGGCCAGGTAGTCCAAGATATAGCGGTGGCTGCCGGTGAAACTGTTGATGAAATCAGTGATGCGCTCGGCGTTGCGCCCTTGCATGGAGAGAGCAGCCAATTGCAGGCCGGCAATCCAGCCCTCGGTGCGGGTTTCCAGGGCAGCCACGTGCTCCGGGGACAGGCTCAGGCCCATCACCTGGTTCAGAAAGGTGGCCACTTCGTCGAGCCTAAAGCGCAGGTCATCGGCCCGGAGCTCGGTCATTTGGCCACCAGCCCGCAGGCGCGACAGGGGCAGGGACGGATCGGTCCGGCCGGCGATGACCAGGTGCATTCCTCCAGGGGGGGGCGGCAGATGGTCAAGCAAGAAGGTAAGAACTTGGTCAATCGGTGGGGATTCGATCACGTGGTAGTCGTCGAGGACGAGGACAATCCTGTTGGGGATGGCGGCAATCTCGTTGAGCAGAGACGTCAGGACGGCCTCGGTCGGCGGCGGCTGAGGCTGCGTAGCGTGAAGCGCACTCAGTGCCCCTTTTCCGATATTGGCTTCAATTGTCCCCAAGGCAGCGACGAAATAGGCCAGGAAGCGAGCGGGGTCGTTGTCCCCTTTGTCCAGCGATAGCCAGGCAATTCGATTTACGATTTTAGATTTACGACTTACGATTTGACTTTCTTTTGCGGCATCCAATCGTAAATCCCGCTCCGATTCACTTCGGGGACTATAGTCGTCACTCGTAAATCGTAAATTGTCCACCCATTCGCTTGACCAGCGTCGTTTTGCCAAAGCCAGCCGGGGCGGAGACGAGGGTCAGCTTGCGGTGCAGGCCTTCGTTCAGCCGCTCGGTCAGGCGCGGACGGGAGACGACGCTTGACATGGGGCGGGTGAGCGGGATATAGAGTTTGGTTTGCAGCAGGGGCGTTTCCATAAACCAAGTATACTATAACTCTGCGCCAAAGACAACGAGTTATGATCTGCGGTGACCAGATTTCTGCTTCTCACAAGCTTTTATTCTTTTATTCGTTGAGTAAGGATTCCATTGCTTCATCGAAACTATTCACCTACGCTTCGTGGTTGTTATTTGGTTCAATCTTGTCCAGGGGAACTATTAATCCTGGTAGAATAAAGAATCAGCGCGGCAAAAACGACCACGGCCACCAGCAAGTCGGCCAGGATGATAAACATAGTTACTTGCGGCCCAATCGACTCGAAAAGTTGTCCAATGAGCCAGGGCAGGAACATGCCGCCGGCGCTGGCCCCGACAAAAAACCAGCCGGTGACTCTGCCGGTAATGGTCATTCTACGCTCGGTCAAGGAGAGGGTGGTGGGGAAGATTGAGGCCATTGAAAAACCCGCCCCCAGCGTACCGAGCCAGGCTGCTATGAGCGAGTCTGACCAGAGCAAAATAAGGCCCAGGCTGACCATTCCGCCCCCCAAATCGGCCAGCAAGATAAGCCTGGGCCTTAAGCGGGTGGCAATAGGAATGGCCAACAGCCGGCCTGCGGTTAGGGCGCCCCAAAAGGCCGACGTCAGATAAGCGGCGTTGGTTTCGCCGGCCAGCCCTAGCGCGGTCGCATAGGTGAATATCCAACCGCCAAAGCTAACTTCTGCCCCAACGTACAGAAAGAAGAACAAGGCAACCAGAACCACGAGCAGGTAATTGGTCTGCGCTGCCGGGCTATCCTTGGCGAGTACTGGAACAACGGGGCTGTCCAGGCGGAGCAGCCAGACAGCTACCGGCACCATGAGCAGGGCCAGCACCCCATAGGCCCAGGTAATATCGCCGCTCATCAGCACGGCTTGAGCAACAATAATGGGCGACAGAAATGCCCCCACGCCAAAGAAGAAATGCAGTCCATTCATAAACGGCCCAACTTTGTGGCCATGCACCCACACTAATAGGGTGTTGCCGCCTACATCCAGGGTACCCTCGGCTATCCCCACTACCAATAAAACGGTAGTGAGCAACCACAGCAGCGACATCAGCGGGGCCAGAGCCATCATTGCGGCCATAATCAGTAGCGTCACAGCCATCACCGGGTGGCCCGGCATGCGGTCGTACAACCGTCCGCCTTGAAAAGAGCCGAGCAGATAGCCCAGCGAGCGGGCCGTAAACAAGAAACTGATTTCGCTGAAGAGGGTTTGGGTGTGCTCGGCCAGGCCGGGCAGGGTTGGCCCCAGCGAGGCCGCAGTTAGACCCAGAGCCACAAAGGCAGCATAATAGCTGGTCGTTGTAGAAATCTTTCCGGCCGTGATAGCCGGAGGAGATTTTGTTGAAACAGTCGTTGTTGTCATTTCATAATAACTCCTTTATTTTCTCATATGTTGTCTTGATTTTCCAAAAAGAAATCTTTTAGATGATGTTTCCCGTAAGTGGGAGCAACCATGTCCATTGCCAGAACCGTCATGAAGAATTCCAGGGGGCCATAGGTCTTTACGGATGTGATAAGTCTAAGTGTTGTCAATATCACGTTCCTTAACCAAATTGGAATTCTGGATATCTTTACCGTTTTTCCTAAAGACTCAAACGCGATTGCTAAGATCTCATTGTGGGTTAAGACATCCGGGCCGCCAACGTTGATTTCTTTTTCCTCTCCGTCAGCCGCATTGACACAGACGTCCGCCAGATCTTTACCATGAATGGGATTTATTCTATATTCGCCGGAACCGAATACATATCCCCTGCCTTGTTTGGCCATTTTCAGGTACTCCAACATATCTGAAAAGAATCCGTTGGGGTAGACGACCACGTAATTCAAGCCTGAGCTTTTTAACGCCTCTGTGAATCTTAGTTTAGCCTGGATGCCCTTCAAATTTCTCATTTCCTCAGCGTTCAATACGGAAATATAGATAAACTTTGAAACGCCTTCTTTTTTCGCTTCCTCCAGAAGATTCTTGTTGCCCTGGTAATCGACATCCATATAGGTCAGGTTGTCTTTTTGCTTCGTAATACCGATAGATGAGAAAACAATATCTATGTCTTGGCAAATCCCATTTAAAGAAGCAGGGTCAGTCACTGCGCCAATAAACGCTTCATCCACATAATCTCTCAGGTTTTCCAGCTTGTCAGAACTTCTGGCCAGAGCCCGGACCCAATAGCCCTGTTTCTTGAACGCCTTGACCACGTAATGGCCAAGATAACCGGTTGCACCGGCAACTAATACCCTTTTCATGTCTCAAAAACCTTTCATATAGATGGAATAAGTCATTCTATTTCACGGTGCTGGCAAGATCGACCAGCACCCTCAATCGAAGTCACACGCTGCGCCAACTCAGCGGTATCTGAGCGCTGCCTTCGGAAATGGATGGAACAGCCGGGTCGATGTAGGTGTACAGGCGGTCCATCACCGGCGTTGGCATAGATGTTTTCTAAGCCAATCAATTGTATAAGGAAATACCTCATCCAGATAGTCGGCGCAAACATGCTCAGCATCGGGATAAAATTTGAGCTCTTTTTCTCCAACAGCCCAATCCATGAAATAGTCGCCATGTTTTTTTCCATAAGAGATTAGTTTATCGTTTCCAGAATGAAAGATAAGCAGCGGTCGATCCATTGGAGGTGCTTTTTTAATATCAAAATCAAGTTGCGCCATTGCTTCCTGGTATGTCTCTGTTTTAGCTATGTACATGAATCCTCTATACAATGTTGGAACGATCCTCTTCTCTGACGGCAGATAATGAAAGTTAGCTGGCCCGCCGTTTCCAACTGCACAGCAAATTCTTTTATCATGTGCAGCGGCAAGAGGCGACAAATATCCGCCTAAACTAAAGCCCAGTGTGCCGATTCTTTTTAGGTCAATATCGTAGTTATTATTTTTCTCAAACCAGTCAATAATAGCACTAACGGTTTTTTCATAATCGGGAATAAATCCCATGTCCTTCCACATTTCACCCTGTCCCGGCCCGTCAAAGGCAAATGTATTGAAACCGGCATCTAATAGTAATTTCCCAATATAATGCATCTCCGTTTCTTTCAGGTTGTCCATGCCATTAATTAGGATTACCAGGGGTCTGTTAGGTTCGCTTTGAAGACGCAGATAACCGGGAATATGTGTTCCTCGAAATGGAATATCAGTTCTTATGGGTCTTTGGTCTTCATCGTACAATTCAATGGCTTTTCTATAATTCACCCAGACTCTTTCCAGGGCCTTGTTCTTCTGTTCAGAATCAATGTAGAAAAAGTGCTGGCCAACATGAAAACATCCGGCTGCTTCGTGAAATAGATGCCTGGCAGCAAAAGTATTGTTTTTTGACAATGCCTCTTCAGCAAGATTTTCAAGAGTTTCACCTTCCTTATACCATTCAGAACACCAGCCATACCAATTTTTAATCCGGGAAACTACTCTTCGCATCCGGTCTAATTCCACACCACAAATCAAGAATCTTGAGTACCAATGTTTGTAAACTCTCTTTTCATTTAAAATCAGGCCATAGAATATTTTTTCTTTTAGTGATAGTTTTTCCATTTCGCTCTCCTTCTTAATTTTATTACGATAAAATTGGTATCAATCTCATCATTTATAGATGGCTTTGTACATTAACCAATCTCTAAGCCATACAGGCAATCGAGCCAGGTTTTTCATCTTTTTTGCGCCTGGCCCAACAAGATATTGAGCCTTTGGCTTTTCAGTCGTCAACGCCTGGGCCACAATCTTGCCCACTTCGGCAGCCGGTATCCCTGGCAGGTCCTTTACTTCTTTATCAAAAAACTCAATGAGGGGGGAATAGAGTTTGACGACTTCCGGCGGCGCTGCTTCAATCATTTTGTCCCTATCGGCGATGATTTTCCCCAAAACAGCGGTGTCCACTTTACCAACCACGATGCTTGATACAAATACATCAAAGGGGCGAAGTTCTACCCGCAGAGAATCGGTAATGGCTTGCACCGCAAACTTGGAGGCTGCATAGACGCTTTTATCCGGGATTGCCAGCAGGCCATGTCCCGAACTTATATTGATAAGCCGGCCTTTGCTTTTCCTGAGAAGCGGCATAAAGGCCTTGGTCACCGCCAGCAGCCCAAGCACATTAACGTCCATAAGTTGCTTGATTTCTGAGACAGGAACAAGCTCCAAGGGCCCATTTAGTGAAACACCGGCGTTATTGACCAAACCGAACAACTCGCCGCTTGTTTCTTTAGTAACTGTATCCACCGTGGCGGCAATAGAGTCACCATCGGTAACGTCGAGAAAGATGGGCCTTAGCTTGTCGGAAGCCTCTTTTTTCAAAGCCTGGCCGTCGGCTTCTTTGCGCACGCTGGCGAAGACCTTAAAACCTAGTTTGTCCAGATGGAGCGCGGTGGCTTTGCCAATCCCTGTCGACGCTCCGGTTATTACAACGGCCTGTTTATTGGTATTCATTTGATACTCCATTCTTGCCTAATCAGTAAGTCGCTAACTCTGCGGCCGGATAACGAGTGCAAACAAACTTTTGAGGGCCAGAAGTATTGGCAGCCGCCATCTCCACGACTTCCTGGAACCTTCGACTTCCCGGATCAGGCGGGCCTGTTCCGCCAGGCGCATGACATCTTCGATACGCTCTTCTACCAACAGTTGGGTTACAAATGGATTGATATACATTGCGTTTCCTCCTAATGGTTCAAGACCAGTTCCTATTCTTCGGTGTCCACCCGGTTGACCGACAGTAAAGGCAACCCCAGGGAATAGAGCCGGCGCAGCAGGCCCTGCAAAGCAGCCTGGTCGGCGACGGTGCCGGTTAGGGTGGTGATCGGCGGGCCATCGTCTCCGCTTTCGACCGTGATCGCCATTCCTCCGGCCCAGTCCGACCAACTTTCGTCGAGGTGGCCCGGCACTTTGATTTGGTAAGTAGCGGGTTGATCTAAAGTAAGCTTTTGTTTGACTGCCTTCATCATTAATTACCTCCTGCCCCTGTAGCATAACAGCAAGGTGGTATTAGTGTCATACCCCGAAAGTGTTAATCAGGGTATTATTTGTGGAGGTTGAGAGTTATGGGATGTGCTGAGGGGTAACAAAAAAGCAGATCGCAATCTACTTGCGTGGCAAAAGCCCTAACTCTTGAGAGCGTGCTATCGCCTGAGTGCGACTATGTACATTGAGTTTGCCGTAGATATTGCGGGTGTGGACCTTGACCGTGTTCAGCGAGAGGAAAAGCCGGGTGGCGATTTCTTGATTGGTAAGCCCCTCGGCGATGAGTTGGAGTACCTCTAATTCGCGTTCACTGAGTGGCTCAACAAGATTTACGATTTTGGATTTACGATTTACGATTTGAGTCTCCTCTCGTAAATCATCAACATCTGCACTACGCGCAGGCGCATGTGTCGCAAATCGTAAATCGGGAAATGCAGCCAAGAGTTTGCTAATATAAGTTGGCGCGATACCACGGGATGCTGCCTGACGCAGCAACGCCGCCATCGGTGGGCCTTCATCCACAAAAATGCGGATGTACCCTTCCGGCTCGGCCAGGGATAGAGCCTTTTCTAACGTGGTCATAGTCTGATCATTGCTTTGAGCTTGAAAAACCAACGCCTGAAGCACCAGAATCTCGATCACTCTGCCGGTTTGCCCGCCATCTTCTGCTTCACGGCACAGCTTCTCCAGCAACGCCATAGCGTCGTCGAGCCTGTCTTGGGCTATGAGCACCCTCGCAAGCGTGAGGTTGAGCACTGCTCGGGGGTAGGGAGGCAAGTCGCTCGTTTTTAAGTCATGTTCTTGCGCCCAATGGGCTGCGGCCTCTATGTTGCCTTGGGCTAACCAGATTCGCACCTTGTGTGCCATCACCAGGGCGATCTCCCAGAGCGAATTTGCTTTACGAGCAGTTCGCTCTAACCTAAGCAGCGCCTCGAGCGCGCCATCCATATCCCCCTGTGCTCGTCGTATTCTTGCCAAGGCATCATAGGCTTGCCGCAAGGCGTAATGATCTCCTACCCGCTCGTATACCTCAGTGGCCTGCAATACATGATTTGTCGCAGCCTCCAGGTCATTTTTCTCATATAGCAACGCGGCTTTGCCCGAATAGGCCGCAGCTCCGGCCGGTGATCGTAGTTCTCCGGGCTCTTTTGTCAGTTGGAGTGATTGCTGGCAAGCTTCTTCGGCTTGATGGAGACGGCCCAGGATTATCAGGGTCTTGACCAGATAATAGCTGCTCACCGCCGCTATGTATGAACCAGCGCTCGTTTGACCGATGATAGCCCTCGCCTCCCCATAGGCCTTCCTAGCAGCGATAAGATCGTTATTCAGAAAGTACGCACCCCCTAAAGGCAGAGCAACGTAACTGCGTATAACTTGCTCGTCTTTCGGCAAGAATTCAAATGCTTGTCGGGAAAGTTCAACCGCACGAGCAAAATCTCCCACGTTGAGGGCGACGATGGCCCGGATGGCAGCAACTTCGCCCATTATCCGCTGAACTTCAGCGTGCACATCCGCGTCTGTTGTTGAAGCCATCATTGAACCGTCGTCGCCGGCATCGAGTTCGTGCTCAACGGATAACAAAAACCGTTCAGTGTCATCGTGTTGCCTGGAAAAACACAAGGCCCAGGCATAAGCGATACAGATTTGTGGCCGCGAGCGTATCACATGGTCGGGAAGCGCCTCTATCCAGTCGAGTAGTTTGGAAATTTCTCCCCGCATCCACGATTCTCTGGCGATCTGCTCAACCAGGTGTGCCGCCAGCTCGAAATCGGTGGCTGCTAATGCGTGGGTTACCGCCTCATCTACTAACCCGTTATGCTCATACCACTCAGCAGCCCGGTGGTGCAGGGTGGGAATGTGCTCCGGCTGCACCCGCTGCAATCGCCGGCGCAACAAATCGGCAAAGAGATGGTGATACCGGTACCAACGCCGCTCTTCGTCCAGGGGGACGATGAACAGGTTGGCGTGTTCAAGGTGTTCCAAGATTTCTTGACTGGAAGCAGAGGGGCGATGCGCAGGGGGGTAAGGGTGCGGGGGGGGGACAGGGGAGAATTCTCCCTTGCTCCCCTGCCTGTCCTGAGCATAGTCGAAGGGCCCCCCCGCACCCCTGCTTAAAACGGCATCACACAAGGAACCACACAGACGATCCAAGATAGAGGTTTGCAGCAAGAAAGCTTGGATGCTTTCGGATTGTCGTTGGAAGACTTCTTCAACCAGGTAGTCCAGCACAAAATGGTGGCTGCCGGTGAAAGATTCGATGAAGCCAGTGGCATCTTTGCGTCCCTGCATCGAGAGCGCGGCTAGTTGCAGACCGGCAATCCAGCCTTCGGTACGGGTCTCCAACGTGGCGATGTTTTCCGCCGAAAGGTTCAGCCCCATCACCTGGTTGAGAAATTCGGCGGCTTCATCAGAGGTAAAACGCAAGTCTGCGGCACGCAGTTCCGTCAATTGGCCGCGGGCGCGCAGGCGAGCCAGGGGCAGGTGTGGGTCCTCGCGGGTGGCGATGACCAGGTGCATCCCCTGGCGCTGCCCGCCAGGGCCAGGGTGCGGCGGCAGGTGTTCGAGTAGGAAGGTGAGGGCATCGTGGATGGGTTGGGTTTCGATCAGGTGGTAGTCATCGAGGACAAGAATAATCCTGTTGGGGATGGCGGCGATCTCGTTGAGCAGAGACGTCAGGACGGCTTCGGTCGGCGGCGGCTGAGGGGATTGAAGCGCACTCAGTGCCCCTTTTCCGATGTTGGCTTCAATTGTCTGCAAGGCAGCGACGAAATAGGCCAGGAAGCGGGCGGGGTCGTTGTCGCCTTCATCTAGCGACAACCAGGCGGCGGGCACCTCGCTTTGGTGAACCCAGTCGTTGACTACCGTTGTTTTGCCAAAACCCGCCGGGGCGGAGATGAGGGTTAACTTGCGGGTTATTCCCTCTTGGACTTTGGACAAAACAGATGAGACATTGAACCTTAACAAACAAGCGAAACAGTGCCATAATTGTCCAACTTAAAGGCAGAAGGCCAGAAAATGACAACCAAACTGGAACAGTTTCGTTTAGATT
>DAOUMU010000321.1:0-3853 GCA_034409055.1 Anaerolineae bacterium | reverse complement strand
TGGCCCATCGAACCGGGACAGAGCACATTGACCAGAACTACCACCCCCAGCATCATTTCCCAGCTCTTTTGCCAAACGCTCACCAGCCAGATTACCATCATTCTTGCTCCTTAACTTCATCTGGCTAAGTTCTACAACTTATCCCTTTTTGGGGCAAATCGGCCCGGTTTCAATGGTCGCAACAGCTCTGTTTTTTCGATTGTTAACGTACTTTGTGTGATTATTCACACACCTTTAGCGGAAACTAAAGGTGACGGATTTTTTTGGATCGCCAGGGAAGATGCAAGCTCGTCCCAGAGGATCTGGCATTCTTGCAATGAGCACATCACCCGGCTTCAGAAATGTGCAGTTAAGTTCATTAGCTTTTTCACTTGTCAGGAAACGGTTAGACCTGTCCCGATAATCTCCATCACCAACATCTGCAAGCTGAATGAGCCGTACATCACCATTCGGGTCTTGATCCTTGCTTTCTACCCAATCACCATCAGAAAATATTCCATCGTGGCCTATTATCTCTGGAATTGTCGTCCAAGCCCAGCCGGTCGGCAATGTCGTCTCACTCATCTCACACCACCTGTGGCCCCCCTAACCCCCCAGAGAGGGGAACACAGAACGTAGCCCTCTTTGGAATGCCGGGTGAGATCTTTTAACGATGTTGAAATGACCCCCCTACCCCCCCAGAAGGGGGAACTACTTTTCTCCCCCCTTTGGGGGGCCGGGGGGGCTTTTTCAACGTTGTTGCTATGGCCCTTCCATTTCCGAAGAAAGGAACTATCATTACTCCCCCCTTTGGGGGGCCGGGGGGGCCTACTCAACAACGCCACATGCTTTGGCAATCTTGCGTAAAACTGTCTCAATATCATTCAAAACCTCTTCATTGGTGAACCGAATGACTTTGAAATCTCGTTGGGTTAGCCATTCCGTTCGAGATTCGTCATAATCACGTTGCTGCTGGTGAATTCCCCCCTCAACTTCGATCACCAGTTGATGGGCGTGGCAGTAGAAATCCAGAATAAAATGGTGCAGGGGATGCTGCCGGCGAAATTTCAGGCCGTGCAGTTGCTTGTTTTTCAGCCGTTCCCATAGGGCTGTTTCCGCTGGGGTCATTGGCCAACGCAGTTCTTTAGCCCGTTGGCGGATGGCCGGTGGTGATGGATATCTGGGTCTTTTGGGTTTCATTTTGGCTCCTTTTGTCCTCCCTGGCCTCCCAGAGGAGACTGCTTAAAAAGTGTAATTCGCTGTAAATTTGCGACTCGGATGGCCCCCCTAACCCCCCACAGGGGGAAATTGATTCTTCTCCCCCCTTTGGGGGGCCGGGGGGGCCGGAGAGTACACACATATTATACCACCAACGCCTCATTCAATTCAGCCAACAACCCCGGCAAGACCTCCCGGCCAAAGAGGCCCCGGGCGGCGAACAGGCCGCCTTCGTCGTAAAAATAATCCTGAAAATCGGCTTCGGTGAAGGCCAGGTTCAGGCCGATGGTTTCGGCGATCTTGCCCAGCCATTGCAGTTGTTGGGGGGTAAAAGCGCGGCCGGCGGCGGTCTGAGCGGCCAGCCAGTCGGCATAACGTTGCCGCACCAACTCCGGGTAGGGGACCAATTCGTCCTCCAGTTGGACCACGTGGCGCACCAGGGAGATCAGGTCGGTCAGGACCCGGGGGGCGCTGGCCCCGCAAACCTTGTCCTGTTCCAATTGGGCGTAGGCTTGCCACAGCGCCTCTGTGGTCCAGGCGGGGTGCTCAAGCCGGATTTTGTCGGCCAGTTCCTTAATTTGCTCGTAGGTCAGTTGTAGTCGCTGCCGGGGTTGTGAAAAAATCAGTTGTAAGGCCGTGATCTCATCCTTGTGAAGATCGATATAGACCCGGAAAGAGTCAACCATATCCCGGGCGGCAGCGGTGGCCTCGGCGTCGAAGCCCGCCTCTAACACCTCGTCGAGACTGACCTGGTCGATCACCTGCTCCTGCCGCTGCTGGATGGTGGTCAAGGTTTCACGCAGCCGGGGATTGGCGGCAAACAGCATGGCGGCCTCACGTTGCATGCGGGCGGCGGTCTGCTGGACCTGGGCGGGGGTGGGGTCGGTCTGGCCGGTCTCGGCCTGGGCGGCGGCGTAATGCTGGTCCGGGTCGACCGCGACCAGCAGGGTGTTAGCCAGGTCGTTCAAGCTGCGATCCCCACTGACCGCTTTGAGGTTGTATTCGTCCTGCGGGGTCAGTTTGGGGGCCAGGCGGGAGAGGCGGCTGGCCAGGGTCAGCAGGGTGTCGGCGTCGTCGGCCCCGTTGGCCAGGCGATCCAGCAGCTTGGGGAAGCTCAGGGAGGGCTGGCGGTCGAGGGTCTGGGTGTCGATCTTTTCGTGTTCGACCACGCCCACAGCATCGATGATGACAAAATGATCCTTGCCGGGGGCGTCAGGCGTCACCACCCGCAGGTCCGAGGTCTTAATGACCCGGGTGGCCCGGCCCAGCATCTGCTCAAACAGACCCTTGGATTTGACCAGGCGCATAAAGAGCAAAATCTCAATCGGCTTGATGTCGGTGCCGGTAGCAATCATATCCACCGTCACCGCAAGACGGGGGTAGTAGCTGTTGCGGAAGGCGGTGATCAAATCCTCCGGCTTGACCCCGGACACCTTGTAAGTGATCTTCTGGCAGAAATCGTTACCCCGGCCAAACTCGTCCCGCACAATCTCGACGATGTTCTCGGCGTGGGCATCGTCCTTGGCAAAGATGAGGGTTTTGGGCACTTCGCTGCGGCCGGGGAAGATTTCGGTAAAGAGACGCTCCTTAAAAGTGCGGACGATGGTTCTGATCTGGCTTTCGACCACCACTTGCTGATCCAACTGGGTGGCGGTGTAGGTGAAATCCTCGTCCAGTTCTTCCCAGCGCTGCTGGCGCGGGTCAAGCGGTCCATTTTGGGCACTACGTGGCCGGCTTCGATGGTGCTGCCCCGCTCGGTGATGCGGGTGCGGATGCGGTAGACGTTGTGATCCACGTTGATGCCGTCGGCCACGGCCTGCTGGCGGGTGTACTCCATGACCAGGTTTTGGTAAAAAAAGCCAAAGGTCTGCTTGGAGGGGGTAGCGGTTAAGCCGATCAGGTAGGCGTCGAAATATTCCAGCACCTGCCGCCACAGATTGTAAATAGAGCGATGGCACTCGTCGATGAAGATGATGTCGAAATATTCAATGGATACGGCCGGGTTGTACTCGACGCTTTTAGGATCGCGGCCAAAGGTATCTTCCAACTCGGCCAGCGAGGGCTCTTCCAGGGCCGGGTCCAACTCTTCGCCACGCAGGATAGAGTAGAGGCGCTGGATGGTGGTGATGCAAACCCGGCTGACGTCGTCGAAGTGGTGGCCGGTCAGGCGCTGCACGTTGTACAGCTCGCCCAGTTTGCGGCCGTCGTCCGGGGTAACGAACTGCTGGAACTCGCCCAGGGCCTGCCGCCCCAGGTTGCTGCGGTCCACCAGAAAGAGGACACGCCGGGCGTCGGTCAGCTTAATCAGCCGGTAGACGATATTGACCGCGGTGAAGGTTTTACCGCTGCCGGTGGCCATCTGGATCAGGGCGCGGGGCTTGTCCGCGACCAGCGATTGCTCCAGGTTGGTGATGGCCTTGACCTGGGGCGGCCACAGGGCCTCGGTGAGGAGAGGGTGGCCGGGCAAATGGCGCAGGCGGCTCCGCAGGGTATTGTAGAAACCAGATTTTTCCAAAAAACCTGGTTTCTTTTCGCCTATCAGAAAAAGTAACACCAAACTGTAACGGTGTAAAACGGTCAAATCCGGCAATGTATGGCAATATACCAGCCAGATCAAAACAAGGAGGCTTCAATGAAAGCGACCTGGCTAGCCATT
>DAOUMU010000320.1:0-13755 GCA_034409055.1 Anaerolineae bacterium | reverse complement strand
TACCATTCAGTTCATCACTCATCATTCCTGATTCATCATTCTGGAAAACTGCTAAAAGCTTGCCTATGTAATCTGGCGTAATCCCACGAGATGCCGCCTGACGGAGCAGCTTGGCCATTGGCCTGCCTTCATCTACAAAGAGGCGGATATACCCTTCTGGCTCAGCCAGTGACAGCGCTCGTTCAATGTCCACCAGGGCCTGTTCTGCATCGCCGAGCGCCTGGTGCGCCAGGGCCTGGAGAGCCAATATCTCGATCACGCGCCCGGTTCGCCCATACTCTTCAGCCGCTTGAAGCAGACGCGCCAACAGTTGTAAGGCCCGGTCCGGTTCGTCCTGGGCGATGAGCAGCCGCGCCCAAACCAAATGCTCGAACTCATCGTCCAGAGAGTCAATGCGGATAGCAGACATCCGTAAGCCATCTGCCCCCAGTCCGCGTGCTTCAACCCACTGCCTAACCGCCTCCAGGTGACGCGCGCCCAAGTCACCGGCGGATGATCCAGCCTGAGCTAGCATTAAATGTGCCCGACAAGCTGCCACTGGCTCACTGTACCGGGGAGCGGTCTGATACGTTTGTGGAAGCTGTTCCGCCTGCCGAATCATGTCTAGCGCGCCGGCCATATCCCCCTGGGCTTGTTTCAATCTGGCCCCAAAGACATAGCCATTGCACAAGGCCATGCCTATCTGCCACTGTCGGCCCAGTTCAAGCCCCTGCGCCAGATGATCGGCCGCTTCGTCCAGCTTGTTCCATTCTCGCAACAGGTCGCCTAGCCCTGGATGCAGAAAGGCCGCCGCCGGCGCCGGCTGACCACTCTGTTGAGCGGCTTTGTCGGCGAGTTGTAGCCCTCGCCGGTAGGTCTTGGCTGCCTGGTGCAGTTGTCCCCTTATAATCTGGGCTGAAGCCTGCCCGTTGGTAGCTGCCAGCGTCAATGTGAGACCTGCCCCCTGAGTGATGGCCAGTACCTCGGAAAACCAGCGCTGCGCTTCAACCACGTCTCCTATCATCCGATAGACATTTGCCAGGTTGAGCGTGACCATTGGGCGCACCAGGTTGGGGGCGGAGGCGCCTTTGTCCAGGGCTTCAAGAACCTGGTGCGAGAGCTTGATCGCTGTGCCCACATCGTTTTGCCGGCGAGCAAGAAAAGCTCGCATCGTAGTGATCTGGAGTCGAACCTCATCCGGCAATTGGTCGTCGGTCGCGCTTTCTATCTCTTGTAAACAAAGTTCGGCGGCATCGTGTTGTAGCGTTAGTAATAGCATCCAGGCCCGTACAGCGCCCAGACGGGGACGAGCACGAACGACCTCTTTGGGCAGCGCCTCCAGCCAGCCCAATACGGTTGTAAAGTACTCGCTGCCGCCTAGCACGTCATTGACAATTTGGTCTATCAGTTGGGCGACCCGCTCCCAGTCCTCGGCGGCCAAGCTGTGGTCTATTGCTTCGGACCTCAAGTTGTTACTTGCATACCACGCGCTGGCCCGGCGATGCAGTTCGGGCACAAGCTCTGGCTGTGATGCCTCCAACCGATTGCGCAACAGGTCGGCAAACAGATGATGATAGCGATACCAGTGCCGCTCGTCGTCCAGGGGGACGATGAACAGATTGGCGGCTTCGAGGGTTTCCAGGATTGACTGGCTCGACCCCTCCCCCAGCCCCTCTCCTACCAGGGGAGGGGAGCCAATCACGGCATCGCACAGGGGACCGCTCAGGCGGTCAAGGATTGAGGTTTGTAGCAAGAAATCCTTGGTGCCCTTGGGCCGACGCTGGAGCACTTCATCGGCCAGGTAGTCCAAGATGTAGCGGTGGCTGCCGGTGAAGCTGTTGATGAAGTCAGCGATGCGCTCGGCATCGCGCCCCTGCATGGAGAGGGCAGCCAATTGTAGCCCGGCAATCCAGCCCTCGGTGCGGGTTTCCAGGGCAGCCACGTGCTCCGGGGAAAGGTTCAGGCCCATCACTTTGTCCAGGAAGGTGGCCACTTCGTCGAGCCTAAAGCGCAGGTCGTCGGTCCGTATCTCGGTCATTTGGCCACCAGCCCGCAGGCGTGACAGGGACAGGGAGGGATCAGTCCGGCTGGCGATGATCAGGTGCATTCCCCCAGGGGGGGGCGGCAGATGGTCGAGCAAGAAGGTAAGAGCTTGGTCAATCGGTTGGGATTCGATGACGTGGTAATCGTCGAGGACGAGGGCAAAGTGGTCTGGGATTTTCGCGATGTCGTTAATAAGGCTCGTCAGAATCGATTCGGGCGGCGGTGGCTGCGGCTGCGAAGCCTGGAGCACGCCCAATGCCCCTTTCCCGATGTTGGCTTCAATCGTCTGCAGGGCGGCGATGAAGTAAGTCAAGAAGCGGACCGGGTCGTTGTCGCCTTCGTCCAACGAGAGCCAGCCCAATTTCGGATTTCGGATTGCAGATTGCGGAATGGTCGACTCCGAAATCCGCGTTCCCCATTCCGCAATCAGGGTGGTTTTGCCAAAGCCGGCCGGAGCGGAGATAAGGCTGAGTTTGCGATGCAAGCCCTCATTCAGCCGCTCGATCAGGCGGGGGCGGGGGACGAGTTCAGGGCGGATGGGGGGAATATAGAGTTTGGTTTGTAGGAGGGGTGTTTCCATTAGAATCAAGTATCAGTACATCCAAATTTGCTCTAGCTGGACCAGTGTGAAGACCTGTGCAGCTCCGCTGCCTCCCCGTGGGACAGTCCAGTGGTCAAAACGCGGACTGTGATCCACTCCGAGCTTGAAAATTGGATCTACTGAGTATACTATGTGACCACTATCGATTATCGAACGATACCGCTTTTTTCTTTGACCGCTTGTGCAATCCGGCAGAGGATCAGACGATAATGCTCTGAAATACAATCAACCAGGCTATTATTAATCAGGTCGATCCAATCCTGGCACGGGATACCATCAACTGCTCTTAGAGATTCTTGATGCCAGGCTTTGGCCTGCCTCAGTGCATCCTCCCGAATAGTCGATTTGGAGATCTCCGCTTCAATGGTCTGTGGCGAGATGGGCATTGCTGATGCCTTCAGATGGATTATCGCCTGGACAAGGGGATAGGTGTAGTGACCACGGGCCAGGTCCTCCTGCCAGTCGGTGACATCATCATACAACTGACAACCGGCTGCCAGGGCGTCCATGGACTCGTCCAACTTGGGAAAGGAGGACACTTGCCCACAGAGCACAGCCATGGCGCAGGTGGGGGCTTTGTACAAAGCCCCCTTGCCAACGCCGATTTGCCGGGCCTTTTTCAGGTCATAGGTTTCACCGGGCCAGGCGCGATAATCTTTCTCTAACTGTAATGCTGATACCACCTGCTTATCATAATCTTCGAAACGTTGCCAGAAGAAGTCTGATGAATCGTCCCCCACTAACGAGCGAAAGACGTTGCCTGCTTTGGTCATGAGTCGTTGCCATAGCTCCTTAGCCTCCGTGCTGGCCGGTACCTGATCGTCGGCCATATGATCGCGCAAGAAGATCGCCATCAGTAAGAAAAGCCAGGCCTCGCCCACGTCCAGCCACTGTTCTTCTGTCAAGCCAGGAAACGTATCGCGAAACATCCATGGGATACCAAGACCTAACCCTATCTCAGCAACTGTCTGAAGATCGCTTGATGGCCCCTTGCCTATCACCGTTCTTCGGTCCCTGGCCAGTGATCTCAGATGAGGTGGCAATGTCTCAACAAAAGCCCGATGACGGCGATCAAGCTCGGACAACACCGCCTGGTCAAGTAAGCGGCGAAACATAGCTTGACCCCAATGACCTGATTCGGGCGAAACCTCAGCCCCAACTTGCTTCGTCTGCGTGGTTCGACTCATCGACTTCATGCCTAACCTCCCTTAGATGAGTGGCCTTGGTGTTGGCCAATCGCCCAAATCATCCTTAATCTCTTCCAGAGCCTTAATGGCCTCATCACTTAACTCCTTCCCGTAAGTTTCTTTCAGCACCTGGGTCGGGTTTTCAAGTAGCTTTTCATAGAACTCAGATTCTGTCGCCGCCCTGCGAATAACATCGGCCAGGCACATAAATTCTCCTTCGGTCAACGACACTCTCAGCTCTCGGACCAGCCTTGGGTTCACCCTTCGGGCCAGTACAATTTCCAGTTCCTCTGGAGTCTCAACATTCATTTGAAATAACCTCCTCTGCTTTTTTGGGGCGACAACTCCTCAATAAAGTTTGTCGACACCTCGAATTACAAAATTCACTCCGCTGACTATTGATCTATTCCCATTGGACTCTCATTACTCAATAATCATTTGAACCGACCTCCTTTGCTTTCTTCAAGCAACAAGCCCTCAAAGAATCGGTCGGCACCGCGAATTGCCAGGTTGATTCCGCCGACCAATAATGTTGCCCCGGTCACATTGCTCACCATCCAGAAGACAAAGTTTTCGTGTGGCGGGAGAGAAAACGATGTGATTATGCCATGTACCAGTCCAACAGAAGCTCCCAGCAGGATGCCGGTGAGTGGAGGTGGCATACTGCCACTGGCATATCTGCGATAGAGGAGTTCAGCCACGCTGCCTCCCAGCAAACTGCCGATCACGAAGCCGTTGAAGCAAGCCCACCACAGAGTAGTACCTACCATAGCTATCTGTGTTCCCCATACGAAAAGAGTCCCCATCAATATGCTTACGATGGCTCCAGCCAGCAATGAACTACTGAGCAAAACCAGCCACCGTTTCGGTTGCTTTAACAGGGCCAGCGGCATAGCCCCGATCAAGATCATCACCGTTTCAACCAGGCTGGCTATCCCTGGTACCACAATCAGCCAGGATGCCATATTGGAATAAAACGTATAGCCCTCCGCCTCCAATTTTGGTCTAGAGATTAACCACTCAAGCGGGCCGAGCAATAACGCAAGCGGTAGCATAGTCACAATTCCGGCAATCAAGCCGGCTACACCGTGAAACAACAATGTCCAGCTCGACCGTTTCAGCCGAATGTGAGCCAGGGCCAGGACGACCGGCAGGCCCCAGCCTGTTGGTAATTGTCGAAGCGGCGCCGTTTCATCCCAGATGCGGGCCAGGGCCTCCACCCGTCGTGGCTGGCTGGCCCCGGTTCGACTCAGGATCAGGTCAACCCCTTGCTGGGGGGCACGGTGGGCCAGGGAGACAGCCGCCCCGGTTCGGACGGCGGGGACCGGGTCGCTCAGAGCCACCTCTGCCAGCCCTTCCTCCCCTGCAGAATCGGCCGGCATGTAACGCCAGCCCTGAACTACATTGCGCCGGGTTGCCTCTTCAGGGGCGTGCAGTAGCTCCTGCAACAACTCTGCGCTGCCCGGCTCTGTTCCCAACCGCTCCACCCATCCCTCTACGTTCCAACCTCGCTGGACCGCACTGCGCAGGATCAGGGTTCGCTCGTCTGGCTGTAGCAGCATATCCTTCCAGTGAGAGGCAATCAGGTCCAGCGTTGAGCCGGCGATGGGGGTCTGGAACTGCTGCCAGCGATCCACGTCCTGGCGGAGGAGTTCGTACACCCGCTTACGCTCAGACTCTTGCGGGTCAAACCAGCCCATAATTTCGTGGACCAGATATTCGTGGGCCAGTTCGTAGCCAGTTTCACCCCGTTGCTCCAGGTCCAGAGGGCGAACCAGGTGCGACCGGACCAGCTTCTCCAGCACCGGCTTCAATTGAACCGAGGTGACGCCCAGGGCTCTGACCAGGTCCTCCTCAGTGCCAACTCGTCTGTTCCCTTGAGAGTCAATCAATTCCTTGAGGATGCTGCGGGCCAGCGTCCGTTCCGGCCCGGCCAATCGTGCCAATTCGCCGACCAGATACGTTTTGAGGATGCCGGCAGCCCCGCCAAGCTCCTCGTACCTGGCCAGGGTGATCTGCCTGGCATCGGGCGGCAACTCCTCGTAGAGGGTACTACACACCAACTGGAGCTGAGGGGGCATCACGCCCTCGTCGGTCAGGTCGGCCAGCAACCTGTCAACCAGGGCCGGTTCGTAGCTTTTTCCCATCACTTCCACCGGCCGGACAATCGTCTGTCGAGCCTGATCCGGGTCCAGAGGTCGCAACTGAAAACGGACCCGAAATACCTCAATCAGGCGTGTTTCCAGTTCGCCCATACGCGCCAGATAGTCTTCGCGCAAGCTGAAGATGATTTTGACCGGCACATCCTGAGCTTCATAGAGCGTTGCCAGCTCATCAATGATCTGCCGGCGGGTCTCAGCCTCAAAATGCACGAAAAATTCCTCGAATTGGTCAATGACCAGAACGATCGGTCCTGGCTCCTTGGTGGCCTGGGCCAGGGTTTCCACCAGGCTTCCGTCAGGCGCGAAAATCTCGCCGTCCATTTGCCGGATGATCGCGTTGCGAATGGACACCCGCACATCTTCGAGAGCCCGCACCAGGATTACGGCATAGCCGGGATCGCTATATCTCAGTCGAGGAATCACCCCCGCCTGGAGCAAAGAGGTTTTGCCGGTGCCTGAAGCGCCGTAAAGTAGCACCAGCCGGTGGGCGTGAATCAGGGCTGCCAGCCGTTCTATCTCTTGATCCCGGCCAAAGAAAAGGGGGCGATCATTCTCCCTGTAGTAATCAAGTCTTTTGTACGGAGAGCCGGGAATCGGAGCGGTCGGTATCTCGGCCGCCGGTCGGGCCGGTCGTGGCTGCACGCCGGCTGCCAGTTGCCTGCGTTGCTTGAGTTGCTCCTCCAGCGCCTCGAGAAATTGTGTTATGCGCGTCTCCAGGATACTGACATTGCGTTTTTCCCACCAAAGGCGGGTATAGTCGCCGGGGGTCGCACCAAAGACATAAGACCGGCGAGCGTACCGGTCGAGACCACGGTGAACCGTGTCGTAGAAGCCCCGGAACCATTCATCCTCCAGGTCAAAACCGAGGAAGAGCCAGGTGCGGCGCGCCAGTTCGCCCCGCAGCACGTCCGACAGGTTACCCCGGTTTTCTAGAAATGTCCGCTGGTCATCTTCGGTGATGACCAGCGAGTCGGGTTGATCCAGAACCCCCCACAGCCAGACCAGCAGGGTCCTGCGTTTCTCGGCAAATGCCACGTCCTCGTTGCCGACGACAGCGACGTAAGGAATGCTGCCCTGGCGCAGTGCCTGTTCGAGCAAGCGGTCGTAACAGGTGGTCACAATCGTTTGGGGTTGGGGTTCCAGTTGGGCAATGAGTTCGTGCGCTTGTGATGGTTCAAGGCCCTCGACCCCCAACTGGTCGCGCAGAAAGGTGATCAGGCTGTTGCGGTCGCGCACCAGTTCGTAGTAGCCGGCAACACGGGAGAAGATCAACGGTTCATTTGGGGGGTAGTCACACCGTTGCGCCAATTCTTCAGCCAGTTCAGCCAACGAGGGCAGGCGACCACGATTGATCCCCTCACCGGCAAAGAGAAGCACGTTGTCACGCTCGAATTGTTCGATAAGCTCGATGGGAATGGAAATGGTTGATTCCATAAACTACTTCCTCAATCGGTGCTACTCAACGAACAATCGCCCCTCGTCGTCACTGCTGCGCAGGTAGACAGTCAGATTGTACTCCACGTTGATTAGCAAAGCAAACCAATTCCAGTCAGGAGGTACGGCGGATGGTCATCCCCTCGAATAGGGCGACCAACAGGTTCCCAGGTGGCCCCCAACTCGAATTTCATAAAACTCTATCTGGCAAGTTTCATGATTTTTTGGTATAGCATACGTTCAATCAAAAACCGCGCAAATGGACCTATCGGGAACAGGACAAGTTCATCATTGCCCGCAACCCGGCCCTCAAACAAGAGCATCCTATAAAATGGGACATCTATTAGCCTAACCCGGCTGCCTTGACAATCGCCTCAACCCAGGCGTTACTATCACGCACATAAACGCCAACGCGGTCTGATTGCCCGGCTTGTTCAAAGGTGACCACTAAGACTTTCATCATTCCCCGGCGCTTGCCTAAAAAGGAGGATTCAAGGGAGACCTGTTTGATTTGATTGTGGGGGATACGCCATTCGGCCGCAGGCACGGCCCGAGTGATCCGCAAATCATGTTGGGTCAAGGCCATAAAACCGTTGCCTCGAATTTGCCCCATCCCTTTTGATTCAATTCCCGAGAAATTGATACCGGCCGGTCCCAGTAGAAAGACCACGCCCTCTCGCTCCCATTCGCGGGTAATGGTTGCCTTTTTCCGGCGTAACCACCAGATGACCAAGCTAAAAATGATGAGAAGTGATAATAAGGTCACCGCCAGGATCAGGCCGGTGAGCAGGACAGGAGATGTGAGATCGTTTGCTTCCACTTGGCTTTCCCTCAAAGTGTTATCTGACGAGGTTTACGTCATCCGCGAGAATTATAGGCGGGTGAGACGTGTTGCGTGTTGCGTGAAGTGATTTTTACGTATCCTCTTTAAATTTGTTGGTGACGTAGGGGCGAGGCAAGTCGGAGCATAGCTTGTTTGCTTCGATCACTACCAATCCGACTTGCCTCGCCCTTACTTTTGGAGAGGATACCACACCTGGGAGAGGTGCGCGAGGGGTTCATTTTGAGCCAGCGCATGTCTCCCCAGCTTAGTTTGGCTGAACTAAGGGCGCTGGTTCGACGCACTCTACTCGACTGGGACTGGCTGCAAACTATGAACTTGGCCTTTGCCCCAGGTAGCCACGTCGAAACGGTCGGTCCACAACTCGTCGTTTATCATCACGCGCTGGTAGCCCTGGCTATCCTACCTCATCTACCAGCCGAGGCGATTACCTTTCCCCAGAAACGCCCCACCTACGCTGATCTGACGGTGCCAGCTCTGCCCGGTGAACTGTTAGAACGGATTGAAGAACTTGAACAGGTCATCTACCAGGCCGAGGTGATGCCCACGAAGCGGCCGGCTTATGCTTCCTTCCGGCGTACTTATGCCTTTTTTGAAGCGAGTGCTTGATTGGTCAATAACTACTTGGAAGCACTGTTGGGTGATTGACACAATTCAATAGACAAGGCTTTCTCAGAAAGTTTGATTGAATTGCCTCTCAAGTACTACAGCGAATGGGGAAAGGAACGAATTTTTTGTTCATTCGTTAATTTGCTTTTGCATTGGGCGGCATTTTTGACAGTTGACAAGGTGGTTGCCATTGGGAAAGTGAGTGAACTGTATATCAGAATATCTCCCCATCCTCAGCCCGCATGTAAAGAACGGGCGTAGCAAATTCGCGATTATCTGTACCCATTTCAATAGAAATAGCATTACGTGCCCACTGTACAGCCCAATCGACAGGTTTGCGGGCAGAAATAGACGTATAAAAGTTCTCCAAAAAACTCTCAGCCGTCTTGACGAGCACCGCATACTGCATGGCCACGACAGCCGGTACGCCCCTTTGCACGATTTTAGGAGCAATACCCAGAAAGCCTTGAGGCGAGTCGCTCTTGGCGCTCTCGCAAGTGGCTAGACTGACCAACCCCAGGTGATCATCAAACCCCAATAAAATATTGGCAAAGCGCTCATCGTCAACGAGCCAGGTTTCGTCGGTTTTGTCCTCGACAAGGGCTAAATAGCCCTTGCCTTCACGATAAATGCCGTGACCAACAAATTGAATAATGTCGGGCTTTTGTTGAAGTAGTGCATTGCGAATCTCTTTGAAGGTAGCTCGTTTTACAGTTTGCATCTTAATTTGCTCACTTTCAATGGGGACAGCCAGAGCCTGCTTGATGATATTTTTCCATTCGTCAGGGTTGAGTGGAGTTTGATCAGAGGGATTAGCGATGATGGTTAAGAGATGCAGTGGTCCTTCTCTCCGCCTGACACGGTTTGGAGGCAAGGGCAGATTCAAGTAACGTGAAAACACAGTGCTGGGGTTCTGAGCCAGGAAGTAATCTCCTGAAGCCCGATACGCAAACTCCAGAGGCAAGCTGGCCAAGGAATCCGCCTCAATTCTAAGACGCAACCGCAGCTTGGCATTGGCCGACCGGGCTACGGCTTCAGTCTGTTGAAAGTGGGCGTGAATTGGACTGGGAAAGAGCCAGTCGTAAAGCTCTTTCCCAAACCGCTTCAATAATTCTTGGTCAGTTTCATCATTTTCAATTGAGTTCACAGATGACCGAATACTATCCGGTATATCGGTCGCAATGGTGGCGGTCACTTGACCCTGATTGGATTGCGCTGTGGTATATCCGTTGGGAGCAATGTATAGTTCAAAATCAACGTACTGTTCTTGCTCTGTCATTGTGAAAATTCCTCCAACTTGATTGGTAATTTTGCGGTCTCCTTGGGAATTTTCTTGGACGTTGCTAGGTTTCGCAGTGCCAGTGGGGGGGACTAGATCCACCTCTTCTCCTTTTACAATATCCGCGACTTCTTCGGCAATAGCGGCCAACTCTTTATCAGCATGACTGCCAGCATCACTCCAAACAGGCTTGTGAGTTCTAGGTCGGACGCTCATCTTGGTTAACCATTCAAATACTGACCAAGCGCAAGGCTTGGCAATCACTGGAAAAACGATTAACTTTCCCTGTTGGCGTTGTTTAAGAAGTTGGGGAACGATTTTGCTTAAGATGAAGTCTGAACTTAAAAAATTAGCGCTAATCAGTAAAATAGCTACCCTGGCTTGAGTGATAGCCCGGTTGATTTCTGCTTGCCAATCAGAGCCCGGGCCAATCCGATCCTCGCTCCAAACATCAACTAAACCAGCTTTATGCAAAAGGTTTAGATGAGATAATAACTGGTCTTTCTCTTTTTCATCTTTGCCATCATAACCGATAAAAACAACAGGTTGAGTCATTTGTATCCCTTTTGTAACTAATAGCATCAAAATATCTCCCCATCCTCAGCCCGCATATAAAGAACTGGGGTGGCAAAGTCACGATTGTCTAAGCCTCTTTTAATTGAAATAGCATTGCGTGCCCATTGTACCGCCCAGTCGACAGGTTTGCGGGCGGCTATAGATGAATAAAAGTTCTCTAGAAAAATTTCGGCCGTTTTGACTGAAATTTCATACTGCATAGCTACGACAGCCGGTACACCCCTCTGTACGATTTTAGGAGCGATACCGATAAAATCCTGTGGCGAGTCGTCTTTTGTACTCTCGCAGGTGACTAGGCTCACCAGGCCTAAGTAATCGTCATTGCCCAGGAAAATATCCGCAAACGTCCTTTCATCAACTGCCCAAGTTCGGCCCGTTTCATCATCAACTAAGGCCAAACAGTTTTTACCATTTTGATAAATACTATAACCAATGAATTGTACTATATCGGGCTTTTGTTGTAGGAGCGCGTTTCGAATTTCTTTGAGGGTTGCGCGCTTTATGGTATGCGTAGTAATTTGCCCTTTCTGAATTGGGCTAGCTAGGGCCCGTGTGATGATATTTTCCCACTCGTCGGAATTGAGTGGCACTTGATCGGAGGGATTAGAAATGATAATCAAGAGACGCAGGAAATTTTTTCTTCTCCTAACACGACCTGCGGGAAGCGGTAAATCAAAGTAACGAGAAAGCACTGTTCCAGGATTTTGGGCTAAAAAGTGTCCTCTTAACTCCCGATAGATGAATTCCAGAGGCAGGCTAGCCAAGGTATTTGCTTCAATCCTAAGTCGAATGCGTAGCTTAGTATTGGCGGACCTGATTGCGGCTTCGGTTTCTTGCAAATGGGTGTGAATTGGACCGGGGAAAAGCAATTCGTAAAGGACCTTACCAAAATCCTTCAGCAGATCTTCATCAATTTTCGGTTTTTCCTTTACGATACCTATAAATAAGCGAAGCTGGTTTGGTATAACAGTAGAAATAGTAGCAGGAGGGGATTCACCACCTTCTTTCGACCTCGCTATGGTCCGACCGATTGGATCAATGTGTAGCTCAAAGTCAACATATTGTTCCGTTCTTTCAGCCTTACTTGGGGATCGATCGGATTGGGAGGACGCCTCAGTCGATAAAGTGCGTAATTTGTCTCGTAATTCCACAGCCGTTGGACGTCGGTCGGGTTGCTCGTGAAGTAACGCACATAGGAGGTTATAGAGTGGCTCGGGTATATTGTTGGCTGGCTCTGGTTTTGGAAAATGTCCTCCTTCATAGAGTGAAGGGTCATTGCCCCACACATAGGGTGGTCGATGCGTTAGCAACTCATACATTACTACGCCCAGGGCAAACATATCGGCAGGGGGACCGACTTCTTCTCTGCGTAGCTGTTCAGGTGCGCTGTAAGCTCTGGTGCCGACATACCCTCGTGAGCCATCCTCAAGCATACTAATTGTCTCACAGTTCCTGGCGCTGGCAATATCGAAGTCTATGAGCATTGATGTTGGTTCGCCGTTGGTTGTCAGGATAATATTGCCGGGTTTGATATCTCGGTGAATGACAGATTGTCTATGGGCGTAACTTAGTGCTTCGGCCATTTCGATACCAATGTTAATTATTTCGGGCACTGGGAACTGCTTATTCTCATCTAAGGCTTTTTGGAATGATTCTCCTTCGACCCACTCCATCACCACGCCCAATAATGGTTCCTTGATAATGTGATACACCTGGCCTATGTTTGGATGCTTAAATTGGGCCAAAATCTGCGCCTCACGCAACAAGTGTTTATTAAGTTGTTGGATAGCGCTATTATCCAGTTTTTGAGTTAATAAGAATTTTATAGCTACCATCCGATTCAAGTTTTCGTCCCACGCTTTAACCACCCGGCTGTGATCTGTCTTGCCAACAATTTCCTTTATCACATATTGGTCATTTAAAAGATCGCCTACCTTGATACTTTCCAGGATGGCAGAGACTGTGGTTTCCTCTTCAGGCTTTTCACCCGGTTCAATAAGTTTTGGATAATCAATCACAATACCGAATGGTTCGAATTCTTCCAGGAAACCAATCAGCGCCTTGCATTTTCTTTCAAGAGGTTGTTGAAACGAACTCTCTCGAAGCTTCGGTTCTTTTAGGATGAAAGAATATTGATAATTCTGGCTGAGCCAATTCAAATTGGCAGCCAGCCATCTTCGAATGGGCTCTTCAAATAAAGCAACTATTTTGGAAGTTAACGGCTGGTCTTGTGGATTAATGTTAAGATGAACGGTTAATCCATTTTCGTTAAGCTCAATGAGGGTTATAACTAACGAAAGAGCCAGGCGAGCATCTACCCAATCCTCAGGTTTGAAAGCAAAAATACTAGGTAGAATGAGATCTTTAACTCGGTTCAGGACAAAAAGATGATCTGCCAGTTGCAACAATGCCGCCAGATAGCGCAGACGAGCCTTTTCCTGATACCCGACTGGCTCCGGTTCAAGATTCAATGGGGTTAAATCGGACCAGCCAACTGCTGTACATAGCTGAGCTAAAGTTTCAACTGTTGTTCGATTAAGGTGAGACAGGCCAAGTTCTATTGCACACCCCGCTCGGGTAACGCTTTCTTCAATCATGCGGGCGCTTTGAGCATAGCGTTCAGCCAACGGAAGATTGGGGGTATCTGGTACAGACCAGCCAACTTCATATAATAGTCCGGCTGCATATAGGAGGAAGGTTTCAAACGGACTCAGCGAAGCTGCGCTAGGGAAGGTAGACACCTTTTGTAATTCACACCGTAACTGCAACCGGGCCTTTGGCGTGTGCAATCTAATCGGGGTAGTGTCAGTGTATTGTGACCAGAAATTTTCAATAGCAAGCTCAATGGGCTTAAGCTTGTTATCCCAGGTAGTTTGATCATTGTGTGACATAAAAGTTTCTTGCTATAGTTACGTAGTTCAGAGTGTTTCATAACAACCGTTTTGACGGAGCAGCACATTAACAATTCAGCCTAATGGGGCTTGGCAAAATGCCAGTCAGCCATAAGATTCCTGTTTCTCTGGAGGAAACTGCCCAGAGAAGGG
>DAOUMU010000319.1:0-38625 GCA_034409055.1 Anaerolineae bacterium | reverse complement strand
CTGCGTTAATCAGCGTCCTATAGATTTGTTCAACATCATCTTGAGCCTTACAAAAATTAGTGAAAATTCGTGTTAATTCGTGGATAAAGAAAAAACCTGTTTGGTTCTGGCTTGTCCAGGTTAGGGACAACTGAGCATTTCTTGACTGACTACGGTGATGAGGTGACGTATACCTTGCCGTGGGATCTTTTCACGCGTGAATCAGCTATCGACGCCTTAACGGCAGCTCGGCGCTCGCTCGAGTGCGCCCAAGCACTGCTTGACACTGTCACCGAATGGCGTCAGAGACAAGCAGAGAATGATGTCTCGTCAGACTCCGTTGATACTTCGACACCAGATGCATCATAATCACGACCACACAACAAAGGACCAAAACGTATCCTCTCCAAAAGTAAGGGCGAGGCAAGTCGGAGCATAGCTTGTTTGTTTCGACTACCACCAATCCGACTTGCCTCGCCCCTACGCTACCCACAAATTTGAAGGGGATACACCAAAACCCCTTTTTACAAAAATTTTGTCTATTCCGCACTCTGAGCCTGTTCATAGACCCGTTGAAATTCGGCCACGTATTGACCGGCAATATCGGCATTGTGGATAATCAGAATATTTTCATCGTTCGACTCATCCGCATTATTACTAAAGTTGAGCGAACCTAAGACCACGGTTTGGTCATCGATAATAAAGACCTTGTGGTGGAGGGTGTAGGGATTGCCATCTTGCCACACGTCCAAACCTTGCTTCTTCATCCGCCCAAATTCGCTGTACTCTGTTTCCGAGCCCCGCGTTTCAAAGACCCCTTGTACCGTCACCCCGGCCTTGGCCCGGTCTCTAACGGCCTTACCAATGGCATCGTGGGTAAAGGAAAAAGCCATAAAGCGGATGCTTTGCTGAGCCTGGTTAATGAGGTCAACGACTTGAGCTGCACATTCATCCTCTGGAGAGAAACAAGTTTCGATCAAGGTATCGCCAAGCGTTATGCGGGGATTAGGCGTGTTGGCGGGTGATTTTGGCCCAAAGGCTTTCTGGGCGAACATTTCCTCAAACTCGGCCGCATAATTTTGGGCCAATTCGGGCGATTGAATGTAGATGGCGTTATTGTTGTTGCGGAACGTGCCGTTGGGGGTGAAGTTCCAGGAGCCGGTCCAGACGGCCTGGCCATCGACGACCACAAATTTATTGTGCATAATCGGACTGCGTTCGTCGGGCACGATGGGAATGCCCTCCTCCTCCAGCCGGATCAGAGTTTCCAATTCTTCCAATTCATCCGTATCGGTCACCAGCCGGACCTCTACCCCTCGATCTCGCGCGGCCAGAATGGCATCGCCAACATCTTCAAGGTCCAGCTCATAAATAGCGATGTCGAGACTGCGTTGGGCGCTGTTGATGACCTGAATCAAGCCCTGCATAATCGTATCAACCCGAGTTTCCGGCTCATCCGGGTATTGGGGTGAGGTAAAGTACAGTTGGTACCATTCGCCACTGACCGGCTCAACCGCAACCGGCGTCGGTTTAGCCACAGGCCCGCCTTCGCTGCTATCTGGGGGCACAAAGGAATCGCCTGCTTCCTCGCCAAAAAGCTCCTGCAAATCTACGTCAATGATGCCAAGCTGGTTGCCGACAAACACGGCCACCACGATCAGTAAAGTCAGAAGAATACCAGTGATTGAGGTACCGGATCCCTTCTTTTTTCGAGAACTGCGCTTCCGTTTTTTGGTCATTGTTACTGTGACTCCTCCTGATGATCTGTTATAGATTTTTGCATAGCCAATTTCATAGAATCTTCAACCAATCTCAGTAAACGTTGGACCATTTGCGTATCGGATAGGTCTGCTTTTCGTTCCACCAAGCGGTTAATGGAACGGATTACCCGGCGCACTTGCTGGAACGCGTCGTCAAGATCGGTCTGCTCAGCCTTGGTATGAGCCAGACTGGCCAGTTGCTGCTCGCCCCACTCCAGCAAAATACGGGCATCTGCATCGATCAGGGCGTCTGTCAGGCCTTCGCTTTCGTACAGTTGTTCAATAAAGGGTTTAATTGGATCATGCTCGGTCTCTGGGGCAGAGTTCATAGGCTCCCCCTTTAAACGTTGGAATGTTTTGAAAAAGTTTGACCAGATACTCAAGATTACAATTGAAGTTCTCATCGTCTAAACCCCGTTCAAAAATCAAAAAGCGGGTCGATAGCGGTTTTTGAAACGGGCGTGTTTCAATTTAAGACACGCTCGGCGTGGACCACAGTCCACGCTATAAACCGCTGGACTGTGGTCCAGCAGGAGCATTTCTAAAGTAAATGAAACACACCCCTTTGAAATCATCTACAGGTGTTATCATTGTACCATACTTGTTAAATCCTCTCAAAGAATGATGATGTTCCCAATCACTGCAGATACCCCATCGGGGCTCTGGAGTCCGATTACGCCTTCGCTGGGGTAGGGCGGTTGGGCATTGTAAACCACCACTTCGAGCCGGTAGGGACCAAGGGGGGTATCAGGAGCCAGGGATAGGGTGTAGACATTAAAGGCCTGGTTGAGGGCCGGGTTCGCCAGAGGCCAGGCGGAGGTACGGAAGTGGCGGTCGTTCAGTAAATCTTTGTCCACCTGGGAAACGATGCGCCCATCCTCACCCCGTAGGCGCAGGGAAACTCTGTAATTCACATCTGTTTCCCGTAAGAGAGTGAAGTGGAGCGTGGCCCAGGCCGGTTTGCCAACGGTGGTGGTGTTATTTTGTGGTGGATGTCCACCGTAAGCGACACCGTCTAAACGCAGCACATCGCCAAAAGTAGCCTCAATCGGGTTGAGGGTGGCGGGCAGGCTAAAGGTAGTACCCGCCTCTGGCAGGCTGAACCATGTCACGCGATATCCCCGAAAATCAAGCTGGCCGAGCTGCTGCCCAAACTTTTGCCCCAGGAAGGGAATGACGCCGCGTGGGTCTGTATCGCTACCGCGCCAGGTCACCCAGTAGAGACGGTCCCGTCCGGCGGCTTCCTGGGTCAGGATATCGGCGGCCGTGTGAATGTCCACAAAAAGATAGCGGCTGGGGGCCGGAATATGGCTCTGGCTGGCATAGTAGTGAAAGGGGTGAGGCACATCAATGTAGATAATGTCGTTGGGCGTCGTTTCAGCCGCCAGCCAACCGGCTACGCCGGCCGAGTCATCTTTGAAATAAGTTTCGTCGGTGTAGTAGCTGTGGAGGCTAATGATGAAAACGATGAAAGGAATGGCGTGAAGCGTAAAGCGTAAAGCGTAAAGCGTAAAGCGTGACCCCTGACCCCTGACCCCTGACCCCTGACCTCTGACCCCTGGCCCCTGACCCCTGACACTTGCCTGACATAGGCTAAAGGCCAGCAGCAAGAACAAAGCCGGGGTGACCAGGATCATATAGCGTGGTTCAAAAGAGGGTTGGCCCTGTAAGACGATGAAATAGGCAGCCAGGGGTAACAAAAACCAGGCTATGAGGAAGCCGTAGAGTAAGCCTGAAAAATTAGACAGAGGGAGCTTCAGAAATACTCCCCTCTCCTTTTCGGTTGTAGAACAAGTTGCTAACTTGTCTGGGGGCAAGTTAGCAACTTGTCCTACAATTGAAATGCCCCCCTTCCCGATGATTTGAAGCAGCCAACTGACCCCCAACACCCCGGCGATGCTCCCCATGCCCCATTGAGCCAGAGCGGGATCGATGGTCAGGCCAACCGTATAAGCTTGCCAACTGTGAGTGATAAAGTGAGACAGGCCGGGAGGAGTCAGATTGGGATTGGTGTAGCTGGTTACCTGTCGTATGGCCAACAGGAGTTGGGGCATAAAGAGGAGCAGAACCCCTACCTGCGAAGCTAACCATAGGCCGAGACGAGAAGTCCGGTTCTTTGAAAATAATACCCACACCAACCAGGCCAGGTTTTGAAAGAGCAACAGAAGAATGGTAAAGTAATGCGTGTACAGACAAGCAGTGGTCGAGACAACGTAAAGCAGGAGTAACGTCGCCCGCTTTTTGACCATATTTTGTTGGTGTTCAAAGAGCAACCGCCACAAGATAAAAGTACTGGCCAGCGCCAGAAAAGTAATCATGGCGTAACTGCGTACTTCTTGGGCATAGGTTACATACAGAGGCGATAAGGCAGCCAGGAGCGACGCCAGCAGAGAAGTGCCCTGGCCGGTATAAACGAGAGAGAACGAGCCTGTTTCAAACTTGAAGCGGCCTTGCCCATTCGACATTGAAGCGGCAGCACGCCACAGCAGGGCAATGGTTAGCAAGCTGAACAGGACAGAGAGGTAACGTAGGGCCAACTCACTACGCCCGGCTATGGCCATCCACAAATGGAGCAAGGTGAAATAGGCCGGGGGATGAACATCCATGGCCGGCAAAGTGGGAATTTGAGGGATGGAGTGCGAGGCCACAAAAATACTATGGCCCTCGTCCCACCAGATACTTTGAGCATCAAGCCGGTAGAGACGTAGGCCAAAGGCCAGCCACAAAATAAGTAGCGGTAATATGTAGCGCCAGCGATGAAAAGTCATCATGGCCCTGATTTTAGACGAGCCTGTCGAGACTGGCAAGCTGGTCGAAAGTTGTGATTATCCGCGTTTTCCTGCAAATCTGCGGTTCTCCCGGTCAAGAACCACAGATTTACAAGAAAACGCAGATTCATTTTTCTACCCTGGTCAGGTGCTCATATTACCCACCGTAGCCCAAGGCTACGGCTATAGCCAACACAATCATAAACCAAACAAATATTTGTCCTAACCAGGTCTTAAAATTTTTATAGGGCACTGGTGGCGATGTTTTTTTGTGAATAATGATGGTTTTGCCCCCATCTTTTTCTTCGATTTCCCATATAGCCATTGTTCTTGCCTCCCATTAATTTGTCTTACCGATTTCTTAGGAACGAGAGTTAATTAACTTCCACATTTGAGACCAGAATCGCTCGTAATACAACCACAAAATTAGGAAAGTTATTTAATCAATGTTCCTTAATATATGTTAACACACCCTCTAGAGAATTAATTCAGAGATTTTTCAGAGAAAATTCAGAGATTTTAAGGTGATACAACAAGATTTTGCTCAATATAGGGTAATTTGATAGTATAATATGGGGCAAAGATGAGGAAACAAGGGTGAATGATGATGACCAGAGCACTCCTACCAGTATCTTTCCGGGCTCATTTGGTAAAAAATCTAATGCGGTTGATTAAAGCTGGAGAGTCCGTAGCCATTATTGGCATGGCCAGCGTAGGTAAATCCAACGTGGTCTACTGTCTTCAGCAGTCAGATATTCAGAAGGTACATTTAGGGAAACAAAAAAAGGAGTATTTGGTTGTTAGGATAGATAGTAATGATTTAACTTCAATTGGTGAGTGGCATCTGTTTGAGCTATTGCTGTATTGCTTGTCAATTCACTGCCAACATACGAATCTGTCAACGGAAATAACATCTCGTTTAGAAGATTTGAATCAAAAGTTGCGCGCCCAAGAAGATAGTGTTACGCATGCCCAACGTTGTTTTGAACAAGCCATTCACTGGCTCTGCCAAATTCATCGTCTGAAAGTTGTGTTACTGTTTGATGAATTTGATCTCCTTTTTCAGAAATTGAGTTCGAGATTCTTCGTCAATTTGAGAGCGTTAAGGGATAAGAATAAATATAGTTTGGGTTATATCCTCTTCTTGAGAAACGATTTAGAAGATTTACAGACCGGGCTGACTGAGGTAGAAGCATTCGTGGAGCTTTTTCAAAACAGCACCTTTTATCTAAAGCCATATGATTTGTCGGGCACGGAATTAATGTTATCTCGCTTGAGTGACCGGCAGCAGATAACATGGCCAGTGGAATATACGCCAAGGGTGTTTAACCTATCAGGGGGACATGGCGGTTTGATCAGCGTAATTTTTTCTGAAATCTTGTCTCAAATAGAGAGAGGCGAAAGAATAAAATTTGATTTACTGATTGAGAACCAGGAGATAATCAATGAGTGTCAGAAAATTTGGAGTAGCCTGACAGAGAGCGAAAGAAGCTTCTTACAAAGATTCGTTGAAGCAGGCTGTTCTGGCGAATTTCTCAAAGCCTCCGGTCATATGGTAGATAAAATGTATCAAAAGGGCATTTTACGTTTTGAAAGTCAGGGACCACAACTGTTTTCGGCCCTATTTGCAGAATTTGTTTGGCACAAGGTATCAAAAAATAATGCCAAAGCTGGGTTTAAATTTGACGTTAGTAGCCAGACTTGCTGGGTAAACGGTCGATATATACACTTGCCAACTCTGCCGACAAAGCTACTTGAACTACTATACGAAAATCGCGGTAAACCTTGTAGACGAATTGATATCTTACAACATCTGTATCCTGATGAAGATCATAGCCAGTTTAATCGAGCTTCCGATGATCCTCGTCTATATGACGTTGTTAAAAATTTGCGTAAAAGAATTGAGCCTGATCCTCAAAAACCGCAATACATCAAGACAGTTCGTGGAGTGGGCTTTAAACTGGACATCGATTAACCTGGTACACCACCGCCCTTTAATTATTGAAGTCTCATCCTTCCTCTGCTATAATGTATCGCATGAAAGGGGGAGCAATTTATTGGGAGGAAGGGTAAAATATACCACGATGAGTGACAAGATATTATTGGTTGAAGATGAACCACAAATTGCCGGCTTCATCAAACGAGGGCTGCAAAACGAATATAACGTGATTATCGCTCCTGACGGCGAAACGGGCCTGGAATTGGCCTTTAGCGAAATGCCCGATTTGATCATTTTAGACATCATGCTGCCCGGCATTGATGGGATTAACGTTTGTCGCCAGATTAGAGAGGCCCAGTTGCAAGTACCGATTTTGATGCTCACCGCCAAAGACGCCATTCCCGACAGAGTGGCCGGTCTGGAAGCCGGGGCTGATGATTACCTGGTCAAGCCCTTTGCCTTTGAAGAGTTGGTGGCCCGGATACGGGCGCTGCGGCGGCGCAGAGCCCCTATCGAAACAGAGGGTCCGCTGACTTTTGCCGATTTAACGCTCAGCCCGACCACCCGTATGGCCAGGCGTGGTGAGCGCACCATCGAGTTGACCGCCAAAGAGTACGATTTGCTGGAACTATTCATGCGTCACCCCAATCAAGTCCTGACCCGTGACCAGATTTATGATCGCATCTGGGGCTACGATTTCGGGGGTGAGTCTAACATCATCGAAGTTTACATCCGCTACCTGCGTTCAAAATTAGAAGCCGGAGAGGAGTCTCGTCTGCTCCACACCGTGCGTGGCGTTGGCTACGTACTCCGTGAAAGCTAGTAGATTATTATGCCCGTTCGAATTCGTCTAACCTTTTGGTATACGTTTCTGCTTGGAATTATTCTGGTTACCTTTAGTATTTTGCTCTACCTGGTCCTCAAGTTTTCACTGCACGCCCAGGTGGATAGAAACCTAAAAGATCGGGCCCAGCAGGTTGGGGCCGGGATTGAGGCCCGAACCGTCATTGACCTGGAAACGGGCGAGGTATTTTTACCCCAACTGAATATTTTCTCCTCTCCCTCTATCTTTATTCAGGTCATTCGCATCGACGGCAGCCTGGTATCGAGCACTAGCAATCTGGAGACGGCTCGTTTTCCTCGTGACGAAAAAATCCTGACCGCCAACCGGAACGGGGAGTCCATTTTTAGAACCGTGGTCGTGGAAGGCTCACCGGTTAGAGTCTATAGCACGCCCATTGTCTTTGGACCACAGGTGGTGGGCGCTGTGCAGGTGGGGCAATCGCTAAAAATAATCGAGAACACCTTAAACCAAGTTTTCTTTTTTCTGGCTACCGGGACAGTGACGGCCGTAATTTTGGCCGCCTTGGTCGGTGCTTTTCTGGCCTGGACCGCCCTGCGGCCCATCGAAAAGATTAACCAGGCGGCCATGCATATCGTCGGCGCGCAAGACTTAAAGCAACGCCTGCCGACCTCTAATACCAATGACGAAGTCGAGCGATTGACAGCCACCATCAACGAGATGCTGGAACGGCTGGATAACTTCTTCCAGGCCCAGGTGCGTCTCAGTGCCGACGTTTCCCACGAGCTGCGCACCCCCCTGACGATCATCCGGGGTAATATTGACCTTCTCCGCCGGGGAGCAGCATGCAATCCAGACGAATTAAACGAAACCCTGGCCATCATTGACGGCGAACTGGACCGTATGTCCCGCATCGTGGCTGACTTGCTGTTACTCTCTCAAGCCGATGCCGGTCTGAGCTTACGCATGCAATCGGTTGAGTTGGATACCATTATTCTCGAGGTGTACCGCCAGGCAGCGGTGGTAGCCAACGGGGTTAATCTTCATCTGGGGCACGAAGATCAAGCCGTTGTGCAAGGCGACCCTGATCGTCTCAAGCAACTCTTGATTAACCTGGTCACCAACGCCATCAAACATACCCCGGCCGGGGGACACGTGACCCTCTCCCTTTACCGTGAACCGGAATGGGTGCGTATCACCGTGGCCGATACGGGACGGGGCATCGCGTCCAATGCCCTGCCCCACATTTTTGAAAGGTTTTACCGGGCCAACGATACCGATCAAAAGGGGACGGGGCTGGGCTTATCGATTGCCCAATGGATCGCTCAGGCCCACGGTGGACAAATCACCGTCACCAGTGAGTGGGGCAAGGGCTCCGTTTTTACCCTGTGGTTACCGACGAAGATCGACCCCAAGGCCACGCGTCCCCTCAAAATGAATCAGGCCGCCTCAATTTCCCAGAAGAGCAAACCTGTCTCTACTTCAGCCTCGTCGTAACACTTTATGGAACTCCGGTCATTATTAGCTTCATTACCACATCACACTATTTTATCCGACCAGGAAACGCTCCCCCGGACCTCTCAAATCAATATCACCAAAATCACCTCTGACTCCCGCCAGGTTGAACCGGGGTCCCTTTTTGTGGCTTATCGAGGTGTAAACCTGGATAGCCACCATTTCATCCCCCAAGCCATTGCCAGAGGAGCAGCGGTTATTGTGGGTGAGTCCGAAAAGTTCATTCCAGATGAGGCGCTCTCTACGCCAAACGCTTCCCCCCTTGTTGTTATTGTCCCCAATGGTCGGGAAGCCCTAGCTTACCTGTCTGCCGCCTGGTACAACTTTCCGGCGCGTCACTTAAGGATGATCGGCATTACGGGGACTGATGGCAAAACCACCACGGCCAACTTTCTGTACCACATCCTGCAGGCTGGCAATAAGTCCAAGGTGGGTATGATTAACACGGTTAACGCGGTCATCGGGGACGAGGTACTGGATACGGGATTGCATACGACCACCCCAGACTCACCAGACGTACAACGTTACCTGGCGCAAATGGTCGAAGCTGGCACGGACCTGTGCATTTTGGAGGTCACCTCTCATGGTTTGGCCCACCACCGTGTTACCGCCTGCGATTTTGATGTGGCCATCGTCACCAACATCACGCACGAACATCTTGACCTGCACGGTTCACTGGAAAACTACCGGGCGGCCAAAGCTACCCTATTTGAGTCACTGGCCACGGCTGCGGATAAAGGCTGGCCCAAAACGGCCATTCTCAACTGTGATGATTGGTCTTTTGGCTATCTCAAAGAAAAACTGGCCACTGCTGGCACGGCCTGGTTGGGCTACAGTGTGACGGATCACCCGCAAGCCTACCTGACCGCCCACCCTATCACCTGCCGACCGGATAAAACCCGTTTTACCATCCGGGGGCCCGGTTATACCCTTGAGGTTGAAACCGGGCTAGTCGGCGACTACAATGTCAGTAACTGTCTGGCAGCGGCTACGGTCGCCCTTGAGGTTTTGGGGATTTCTCCCCAGGCGGTCCAGCAAGGCATTGCCGCCTTACCCGGCATTCCCGGCCGGATGGAACGGATTGACGAGGGGCAACCCTTTCTGGCCCTGGTAGACTTTGCCCACACGCCCAATGCCCTGCGACGGGCCTTAAGCACGGCCCGCAGGCTGACTTCGGGCCGGGTTATTGCTGTCTTTGGCTGCGCCGGCCTGCGTGACCTTGAAAAACGAACCATGATGGGACACATTGCCGCTGAACTGGCCGACCTCACGATCATCACCGCCGAAGACCCCCGCACCGAAGACCTTGAGGCGATCATCGCCGAGACTGCCAACACCATGCTCGCCGACGGAGCCATTGAAGGACAGACGTTTGAGCGGATCCCTGATCGTGGCCGGGCCATTTATCGGGCGGTCCAATTAGCCAGGCCGGGTGATATTGTGCTTGCCCTGGGCAAGGGGCACGAACAAAGTATGTGCTTTGGCCGGATAGAGTATCCCTGGGATGACCGGCAGGCCATGCGCTCGGCCTTGAAAGGGGCGCCATTATTGACCCTGCCCTCGGCTGACGAATGAAGCCGGTTCTCAATTGAGGTGATGTCCAATGCGCAAATTAATTGCTACCTGCCTGATCTCTATTGCTTTACTCCTGGTCCTGGCGCTTTTGGTCTCCGGGCCTATCTCGGCCCAGGCCCCCGACTCACCACCGGCTAAGGGTCCAGAACCAACCCCGGCTGCACCTAAGACCGAACCTCTCACTCCCCCCCTTCAGATCGATCAAGCCTTACTGCCAAAAATTGAACCGCAACTCCTAAAAAAATTAGTTGAGGCTGGCGATGAGCCAGCCCCTTTTGTGGTCTATCTCAAAGCCAAAGCCGACCTGGCAGCCGCCGTGCCCACCGCCCCGCTCACCACGCAGGGCCAGCCTGATATCGTGGCCAGGCGTACCACCATCGTCAACGCTCTCCAACAAACCGCTCGTGACAGCCAGGCCGGGGTGTTACAGGTGCTAAGCACCCCTTCGGCCGGAGGAGTAAGCGGGCAAAGCACAGCCACCACCGATATCCGGCCGCTGTGGATTGTCAACGCCGTGGCGGCAAAAGGCACCCTGGAGACGGTCCTGACCCTGGCCGCCCGCCCCGACGTGGAAATCATCCGGCTGGACAAAACAATACAACTTACTCGTCCCCAATCCCCAATCCCCAATCCCCAATCCCCAATCTCCAATCCCCAATCCCCAAACCCCAATCCCCAATCCCCAGAATGGAACGTGGCCAGAATTCGAGCCGACCTGGTACACAATGCTCTGGGCATTAATGGCAGCGGCGTGGTGGTAGCCAATGTCGATACGGGCGTGGATTGGCAACACCCGGCCCTACAAAGCAAATATCGGGGCTACACGGGGCCTGGCAAGCTACCGCAACACCTTGGTAATTGGTACGATGCTACCGAGCAGGGCGCGACTTACCCGGTGGACACCACCGGGCACGGCACCCACACCATGGGCACGATGGTCGGTGATAACGGCATTGGCGTGGCCCCTGGCGCTCGCTGGATCGCGGTCAAAGCCTTTGATAGTACCGGCTTGGGCCTAAACAGTTGGCTTCACGCTGCGTATCAATGGATACTGGCCCCCAATGGAGACCCGACCCTGGCCCCCGATATCGTTAATAACTCCTGGGGCAACGACTTTGGAGCCAGTACAGAATTTGAAGCGGACGTGGAGGCACTTTTAAATGCCGGTATTTACCCCGTTTTTGCGGCCGGCAACAACGGCCCTGAAGCGAGAACAATTGGCTCACCCGGTAGCCTGACCAACGCCTTTGCGGTTGGAGCCACCAGCATCGAGGATGAGATCACCAATTTTTCGGGCCGTGGCCCCTCGCCGTGGGGACAACTCAAACCGGAGGTGTCGGCACCGGGCAAAGATGTGCTCTCGGCTTTTCCCGGCGGCGCCTATGCCAGTCTGGAAGGCACCTCGATGGCTACACCGCACGCTTCGGGCCTGGCGGCACTGCTCCTGCAAGCCTCGCCTGCCCTTCGTAATAATTTGAGTGGAATTTCCGACGCCATGATGTCTACAGCGGTGCCGCTAGGCAGTCCCATCCCCAACAACGATTACGGCTGGGGACGCATTGACGCTTACAATGCCGTCATGGCGGTGGCTTTAGTCGGCACGCTGCAAGGAGTCGTCAGCCAAGCTGGCAGCGGTACCCCCATCGGCAATGCCACCATTCAAATCACGGCCCACGGGGGTGGACCAACTATCAACACCAGCAGTGATGCCAGTGGGGCCTATCTGCAGGGCCTGGCCGCCAATACTTACGACGTGACCGTCTCCGCTTTTGGTTATGCGCCCGTCACTGTCTTTAACATTGTGGTCACAACCGGCACCCCCACGATCCAAAATTTTAGTTTAACGCCCAAACCAACCGGCACCCTCCAGGGCACAATTAGAGAAGCAATCACCGGCACTCCTTTGGTGGCCACCATCACCATAGATGGTACGCCGGCTCAAACGACCTCAAATGCTGACGGTAGTTACAGCTTAACGCTACCTGAGGGTGTTTACAACGTCACGGTCGTCGCCACCGCCCACCGCATCAGCAAAGTGGCTAATATTACGATTAATGACGGCGGTACGACTACCCAGGATTTCTGGTTAGACACAGCGCCTAAGATTCTGTTAGTCGATACCGGTCCGTGGTACCAGGAAAGTGAAATTGGCTATTATCAACTGGCTTTGGCTGACTTACTGTATCCTTACGATACCTGGCAAATCAGAAAACCTTTTGAGACGCCCAACGATGTGCCTACAGCAGCCACACTCTCCAATTATGACCTTGTAATTTGGTCGTCACCTCAGGACTCTCCAGGCTACGTCGGGGCGAATGAGGCCCTGGAAACTTTCCTGGCTGAAGGGGGCAAATTACTACTCAGCGGCCAGGATGTGGCCTATTTTGATGGGGGGGGGTCTTTCCTGCTGGGCACAGCCGCCTATCTTGAAGATTACCTGAAGGTCCGCTATGTTCAGGATGACTCCGGTACGAACACGATGACCGGTCTCAATGGTGAACCCTTTGCCGGCTTGACGCTGGCCATTAAGGGTGGTGATGGGGCCAATAACCAGGACGCGCCCGATGTGATTGCCAACGCCGACCGGGACTTTGCCGGCCCCCTGTTAGCCTACGATAGTGACAACCTGGCCGGGCTGCACGTTGGCCTCTGCGTGCCCTATCGAGCCATCTTCCTCTCATTTGGCTTTGAGGCCATCAACACCAGAACCGACCGCAGCCAGGTGATGGAACGAGCCATCGACTGGCTGATGCAGGCCCCCGCTCAGAACGGAGTCGAATTAACCCCGGCTGAGGAGACCCTCATCGGTAATTTTGGTACGGTGGTGCCCCACACTGTCCGGGTGCGCAACACGGGTCAAAATGTCGATGTCTATCCCTTGTCTCTCAGCCCCGGCGGGCCATACAACTGGTCCATCGCTTCTGCCCCCCCCGCTGCTGTATCGCTGGCTTCCTGTGAGGCACAGACTATTACGATTGGGGTACAAGTGAACACCATCAACAATTGGCACATCTCCGACACCCTGAAGCTCACTGCTCAATCCAGCAACAACCCGGCCCTGACCGATACCGTCACTCGGACTACCAAAACCCCGGCCCCGGTTCTGCTAGTTGACGACGATCGCTGGTATAGCTTTGCCGCCGAATTCAAAGCAGCCCTGGAGGCTAACAACATCCCCTACGATTACTGGCTGGTACCCAAATCCTGGACTGGATCGGAGCCACCCAGTCCCCCCCTGGAAACTCTCCAGATGTACCCGATGACCGTCTGGTATACTGCCTACGATTGGTCTGATCCTTTGACCACTGTCGAGGAAGATCGCCTGGCGGCCTATCTTGATGGGGGTGGCCGGTTGTTGTTTAGCAGCCAAGATTACATCTACAACTTACCGGATAGCGTGCCCAGCCCGTTTGCCCGCAATTACCTGGGGGTACTGGCCCATACTGAGGATTTCACCAGCACCCTGGTCAAAGGTAAATTAGAGAACCCGGTGGGAGCCCATTTGGGACCTTATCCGCTCACTTTCCCCCCCGGCTATACCAACTGGACCGACGCCCTGACTCCCACTACCAGCGCCCAGATTGCTACTATCGGTCAAGCCGGTCAGCCAAACGGCTTGACTCACGCGGGTGTTGGCCCCGGCGACAACGCCTGGCATACGATCTTTTTAGCCTATGGCCCCGAACTGCTGGCTCCAGATGAACGGGCTCGTTTGATGCAGCGGTCTGTGGGCTGGCTGAGTTGGTTAGGACGCTCCACCGTCACCCCCAGCGCTTCAGCCGTGTTGGATGGAACGGTCATTACCTATACCGCCAACCTTATCAACGACGGTTGGGCTGAGACAACCACCTATTTCACGGCGACCTTCCCCTCCAACCTGACGTTGGGCGCCTATTCATCGGAGCTAACACCATCAGACGGCGACCTGGTCTGGAGCGGCCAGTTAGCTAAAAATCAGTCCAAAGTCTTTACCTATAGTGCCACCATTACCAACTCGCTCCCGCTGGGCACGGTTATCAGCCAGACCAGTTGGCTGGCCTACCCTGAACATAACATCCTGTTCGACCGTCCGGCCACGGTGAAGGTCAATTTCCCGGATTTGAGCAGTTCTGCTATGAGTGTGACTCCAACTCAGGAGGTCGCAGCAGGTAACGTGCTGACCTACACCATCCTTTTGAAAAATACCGGCCTGGTGGACGACCCTATGGTGACCACCACCAATACCCTCCCCCATATGCTCGATTGGGTCTCGGTGGACACGCCCAGCCGGGGGACCGTCATCGCCAATGGCCAAACCATTACCTGGACCACCCCGCTATCGAAAGACGAGATGGCCAGGCTGACCTATCGAGCCGTGATTAGCTACCGAACCCGCAGTGCCATTGAAAATACAGCTTATGTGAATGACAATATCAACGAACCGGTTATCCTGACAGCCCGCACAACTTTCGAGATTTTGCCGATTTACCTGCCTCTCATCTCTAAAAATCACTCTCAGCAATAGGGTCCCTATCAGACATTTGGTGCATTGGAGCAGGCGGGCACAGGTAGCAACGACTTCAGGCACAGGTAGTAACGACTTCAGTCGTTCCAGTCACTAATGACGACTAAAGTCGTCACTACCAGTCAAAAACACCTTGGACCACGCGAAGGTCTTGTCCACAGTCTCTGGCCCCAAGAGCAAAACATGGATCCCCCCCTGCCACCCTTGCAACCCTGCTCTGCCACTCTGCTACCTGCTACTCTGCCACCTTGCTACCTGACCTACAACCCCAACTCCCCCAACTTAGCCACCAGGGTCTCGCCACTCATCGGGCCAAGATGCCGGGTGGCCAATTGGTTTACCGCTTCCTCGCTTGACAATATTAAACCACCTCCAACTTATAAGTATTCACCGGTTGTTCGCGGCCTTTGACCTTCATCTCTTTATAAAATATCGTCTTGACCGAGTCTTTTACTTCCTGGTACACGGCCTCACTCATCAGGACCGCCCCACCCGGGCTATTTTCCTGAATACGCTTGGCCAGATTGACCGTATCGCCGATGGCCGTGTAATCCATTCGGTCAAACATGCCCACATTGCCGACCACGGCCTCGCCTATGTGCAGCCCCACCCCAAAGCTTAGAGGGTTTCCTTGATGGTTGGTGTAAGCGTAATCGGCAATGGCCCGTTGCATGGCCACAGCAGCGCGTACGGCCCGCAGGGCGTGGTCTTCTTGCTCCAGCGGAGCGTTAAAAATCCCCATGACCGCATCGCCCATAAATTTATCCAGCGTGCCTTCATACATCAAAATTGAAGCCGCAGCCATAGATAAGTATTGATTCAGGGTATCAACTAGCGCTTCGGGCTCCAGGTTTTCGCTAAAAGCGGTAAAACCACGAATATCGGCAAAAAGAATGGTCACTTCTTGCCGGTGTCCGCCCAGTTGTAAATCGGCCGGGTCTTCAGGCAGGCGATCAACCACGGCTGGCGAAACGTAACGCCGGAACATATCCTGTACGGCTTGCAGGCGCTTGGTTTCGGTCAGGTCATCGACGACAATGGCCACCCCTTGGGTTTGATTTTCAGCATCTTTCAACGGGGTCAGGCTCATACTGAGATTGACCCGACCCCGACCGGGTAAATCCGAGATAATTTCATAATCACTATAATGATCCTCTCGCCTGGTCACATTTTTAACCAGGTTGGGAAAAATTGTCTGGGCCAACGAGGGAAGCACTTCAGCATAGGGGGTACCGATAGAGTTATCCGCTGACACCATCAGAATAGACTGGGCGGCCCGATTGTAGAAGGTAATTCTGCCGTCAATGTCGGTGGTGATCACCCCGTCATCCATGCTGTCAAATACACTATCCATCAGGTTTTTCATCTCGGTAATTTCGGCCAGGTTTCGTTGCACCCGGTCGAACAAGGTCGCATTTTCCAGGGCCAGGGCCGTCTGGTCGGCCAGGGTATCGAGCAGGCGCATATCCTGGGCCGTGTAAGATCGGCCAGATTTCTTGGCCCCCAGGGCAAAAATACCCACCAATTGCCCTTCTTTCCGAATAGGGACAAACCACTCATAATTCAGGGATTTCAAGGTCTGACGTTCGTCCTCGGATACAGACTTGAATTGGGCAGAAATGTCAACCTTGTACTGGGCCAGGGCCTGTCCCTCGGTAATCAAGCGGTGGGTAATGGGGGTATCTTTTTTCAGGGAAAACCTTTCCGGGATTCCATTCGTGCCTATCGTGGGCAAGGTGCGTAAGTGGATCTGTACAGATGACACCGAGTCGAGAATAAATAAAGCACTTCTTTGCACTTGCAAGGCCTCGTTGATGTGTTTCATAGCCACACCAGCCAATTCGTCAAGATAAAGACGGTTGCTGATGGCCTGGGTATAACGTTGGATCACCATTTGATAGTTATAACGCTGACCAAAGAGAAGTCGGTCTGTCACCCGCTGGCTAATTTGCTGAATGGGTGTGTACACAATCGTCAGTAATACCGCCGTCACGCTGGCAACCAACAAGGTATGATCCACGAAACCGGAAAAGGTGGCCAGCAAGTCGCCCAACAGAATCTGAACCAGGTAAATACCGGCCACATAAACGCAAACTGTGATCAGGGCAACGACCAGCCACCGAATGACACGGCGCGCGCCTATCCCCAAGTCAATCAGGTCTTCTACAGTAACAGTATAGGTAGCCAGAACCCCTCCCAGACCGGTTACGATCAAACCAGCGGCCCAAAAAGGTTCCCGAAGCGATAGATATAACCCATAACCAATGGTCAGCGATATTGTGGAAATGAGTAAATATTGGATTCGGTTTTTGTGAGCAGGGCTTTGGGTCTGGAACTGCTGGCGAATAGCCATCCAGGCCGCCAGGATCATAAAAAAGACCCACCAACCTACGCTCAACATAAAAGCTATATTTTGGGCATGCACCCAACCGTTGCTCCAGGCAAAAGCGCTGGGAGGTAAAACAAACCAGGGCATATCCAAGTTAACAGCCAACACCAAACCGGCCAGCCCGGTCACCCACCCCCATAACGCTTTCCACGGACGTTGCAAAAAAGCCCGGGCAAAAGCCCAGTAAATCACGCCCAGGATAATCAAGCCGTAAGGCATGAACTGCTGCCAGGTTAAACCGGCCAGCGGTATGGGAACATCGTTGACCGCCGCCACCAGATTAATATCCCACAGAATGGTTGAGAGCAGATAGGTGATAAAAAGGCTGTCCATAGCACCGTCAGGTTTGCGACTGGACAGTACATAAAGAACAAGCGCGATGTAGGTTACGGCAATGCCTAAAGGGAAAATCGCTTCACTCGGTAATACAATTAAGTCAAATAACACGACTCATCTCGCTCCTGTTGAGATTGAAAACGACGACGAATTATCTCATTACCCGACACGAGGAGAGAAACCAGGTTTTTTGTCGTCTGAACCAAGCTAAACGTTGCTTTTTGAGCATTCTGGAGAACCAAAAATGCCTCAGCAAGTGAAAACCTGGTTTCTGATTCTAAAATGTCGGGTAACGAAACGAATTATTACATAAATCAGGAAACATGAACTGTATCTTCTCAAGAATTCGGGGTGGGTAGGGACGAGGCAACTCGGAGCATAGTCTGTTTGCTCCGAAACCCTCAATCCGAGTTGCCTCGCTCCTACTCATACTTAACAAGATTAATTATAACATGGTTAGGTTTGAAATTAGTTTGAATTCATAAAAAATGAAACTATTTTGTAGGAACCAGGTACCACAGATGTATTGATCATCATACCTATAAAACTGCGCTCCTATTTCTTTGAATTTGGTAACTGCCTACCCTCATGTCATCCCGAGGAGCGCAGCGACGAGGAATCTCCGAAACTTTGGCCCAAAAGAGGTCTACTTTACCAAAACCTCGGGGATTCTTCACCTGTTCAGAATGACATGGTAGGTAGTTACTGAATTTGTTGAACTGCCATATAGGAAGTAAAATAGGCCAGGTACATCCATAGAACCTTAAAAACTGGGGTTTTGACCATTAAAAGTAGCTTCCGATTTTCAAAGAAGAAATCCGTTTATACAACGTAAATTGCCCCGAAAATGGAAATTGCTTTTTCCTTAGAAATTATACCATAGAACCAGAATTAGCAATGAAAAAGTAGCTTCCGGTGAGACAACCCCATAGAGCATCCAACCGCGTAAAACTTAAAGCGTAAAAACGTAAAAATGAACCATAAGTCATTACGCTTCACGTCACTTGCCCTGTGGGTTCACGAGTTGGCTAGCGACATCAAGCGGAAGTTACTTTTTACCCCATCGGCAAGCCAAATTCTGGTTTGATGTATACTCAAAAAATAGAAAATTATTCCTTCACAAACTTCAAGTTTAAACGAAAAGGAGTTATTTTGCAATGATGCATGATCTATCTCACATCTCCTCTGTTTGGGGCCGGGTGACCAACTTGGTCGTTGAACGCGGTGAAGGTAGTTACGTTTACACCGGCGATGGTCAGAAATATCTGGACTTTACCAGTGGTATTGGCGTTACCAACACCGGTCATTGCCACCCGGCTGTGGTCAAAGCTATCCAAGAGCAAGCCGCCAAAATCATTCATGCCCAGGTGAACTGCTATTTTCACGAACCGCTCATTAGCCTCAGCCATGCCCTTAATGAAGTTACCCCCGATCATTTGGATACCTTCTTTTTCTCCAACTCCGGGGCGGAAGCAGTGGAAGGCGCGGTCAAACTGGCCCGGCACTATACCGGTCGTCCCAACATTATCGTCTTTCAAGGCAGTTTTCACGGTCGCACCGCCCAGACAATGGCTATGACCACGGCCAAAACCATCTACCGGTTGGATTACCAACCCTTGCCTGGCGGTATTTTTGTAGCCCCCTTCCCTTACGCCTATCGCTACGGTATGAGCGATGAAGCGGTCACTCAGTGGGCCTTGCGTGAGCTGGATATGGTCCTACACACTCAAAGCGCTCCCCAGGAAACGGCAGCTATGGTGATCGAGCCGGTCTTGGGCGAAGGGGGATACGTGCCCGCTCCCCCTCAATTTCTGCAGGGGCTGCGCCAGGTGTGCGATGAACAAGATATTCTACTGATTATCGACGAAATTCAAAGTGGTTTCGGACGCACCGGCAAATTCTTTGCCCTTGAACATGCGAACATCAAAGCGGACATCATGACTATGGCCAAAGGGATGGGCAGTGGCTTTCCCATTTCCGGCGTTGCTTCGACCAAAGAAATTATGAGCAAATGGCAAACCGGTACGCATGGTGGCACTTACGGGGGCAACGTGATAGGCTGTACCGCAGTAGAGGCGACCATCAAAGTCATCAAGGAAGAAGGACTTTTGGAGAATGCAGCCGAGCGAGGCCGGCAACTGATGGACGGTCTGGCTGAAATCCAGGATCGTTATCCCGTCCTGGGCGATGTGCGTGGCCTGGGCTTAATGGTTGGCTGCGAGTTTACCAATCCCGATACCGGCCAGCCAGATGCCGGCATTACCAAGAAGGTGACTACGTATGCCTTGCAGCAGGGCCATCTCATTTTGCTAACGTGCGGTATGTATGGCAACGTGGTCCGCTGGATACCACCGCTCGTTGTTACCGAAGCCCAGATTAATGAAGGGCTGACCATATTTGAACAGGCTGTGGCGGCTTCGGTATCAGAATGATGCTTACGCCACCAACTGGAGTCGAGGCTTCAGCTTTCTTGTCAAAAGAATAATTCTGAAGTGTGCAGGATTATGGATTAGCTCATTTGAAATGCACCCTAAAATGTGACATTGTCAAGCTAATCAGTTGACGAAAACTGGTTCTCATCCAAAGGCGGACACACAGGCGTGTCTGCCTTTTTTCTTTGGCGGCAGGGAGGCAGTTATGCTGGAAAATGGTATCATCAACCGGTCTCGTCTACTCGCCCTCGATTGGCCAGGTTTCGACTTCATTTTCTTTGACTGTGACAGCACTCTCAGCAGCATCGAGGGGATCGACGAGCTGGCCCGGCAAAAAGGCAAGTTTGATGAAGTCAAAAGGCTCACCGATGCCGCGATGGATGGCGAAGTTCACCTGCAAAGCGTATACGACCGCCGGTTACAGTTGCTTCGCCCCACCCGCGCCGAGATTCGGGAGTTGGAGCGCCATTATCGTCAGACCGTGGTGCCGGATGCCATTGAAGTGATTAAGGCCCTACAACTGGTTGGTAAAGAACTGTTTATTGTTAGCGGTGGTCTGCTGGCTGCCGTGCAACCCTTTGGCCAATGGTTAGGTATTCCCCGCCAAAATATTCGAGCCGTAGATGTATACTACGACCATCTCTCCGGCCAATGGTGGGACTATCAGCAGGATCGTTGGGGCCAGCGCCCGGATGTGAAATACATGAATCCGGAAGAAACGCCGTTGATCGAGTCACACGGTAAGGCTAACGTAATCCAGGAGTTGCTGCGAGATCGGACCGGGCGAGCGATGCTTATCGGCGACGGCGTGAGCGACCTGGCCGCCGGTCCGGCGGTGGATCTGGTCGTGGGTTTTGGCGGGGTGATCACCCGCCAGCGTGTGGCCACCGAAGCCGAGATGTTTATCAAAGGGTATAGCCTGGCCCCGGTTCTACCATTGGCCCTATCAAAAAATGAGCAAGCAACCTTATCAGGAACGGTCTATGAAACTACTTTAGATAAAGGACTAACTATGATTGAAGCGGGAGAAGTTACATTCCGCTAGCAGCTTGTCGGAGAAAGACCGCCGAGCAAACACAGAAAATCCGAGAGAGTCATAAAAAGGAGGAGAACTATGACCTACAAAATACTGATTACCGATGAACTTTCACCACAAGCACTTAAGCAACTGGAAGCGGCTGAGGATGCCACCTTTGACATCGTGCCGCGCCCATCACCGGAGACTCTACGCGAGATCATCCCGGTCTACGATGCTCTCATCATCCGCAGCAGCGTACGGGTGAACGCTGACCTGCTGGCAGTTCCATCTCGGCTCAAGGTAGTCGGCCGGGCCGGTGTAGGACTGGATAACGTGGATATTAATGCAGCTTCTATGCGAGGGGTGATCGTCATGAATACCCCCGGGGCCAATACAATTGCCACGGCCGAACACACGATGGCTATGTTGCTGGCCCTTTGCCGGCACTTGCCCCAAGCCAACAACTCGATACAGACTAATCAATGGATACGCAGCCAATTCACAGGAGTCCAACTCTATGGCAAGACCCTGGGCATTATCGGCCTGGGACGTGTTGGGGCGCGGGTCGCGCAGCGGGCACAGGCATTTAACATGGAGGTCATTGCCTTTGATCCTTACATTAGCGACGACGTGGCCCGTGAGTTGAAGGTGAGCATGGTTGATTTTGACGATCTGCTGGCCCGCTCAGATTTCATCACCCTACACGTTGCCCTGACCCCAAAGACACGCGGTATGATCGATGCCCAGGCCATCGCCCGTATGAAACGGGGAGTGCACCTGGTCAATTGCGCCCGGGGGGCACTGATAGATGAAACAACCTTGGTAGACGCTTTGAATTCGGGGCATATTGCCGGGGCTGCCCTGGACGTGTTCACCGATGAGCCTTTGCCACCGGATAGCCGATTACGTAACCTGCCCAATGTCGTGCTCACCCCTCACATCGCCGCCAGTACAGTTGAAGCGCAACGGGACGTAGGAACTCAGATTGTGGATCAGATACTGGCTGCGCTGCGCGGTGAGGATTTTCGCAACGCAGTGAACATGCCAGTGGTCGACACGGGCATCTTTCGGGAGTTGAGGCCATATCTTCAGTTGGCTGAAAAGTTGGGCAGCTTACAGATGCAATTGGCAGAAGGGCGGATCAAACGAGTTGAGATAGAACTGCAAGGGGAAGATATAGCCGACCATGTCAAAGCATTGACGGTCGGGTTGCTTAAAGGTTTGCTAGACCCAATCGCCGACACCCCCGTCAATTACATCAGCGCCCCTCATCTGGCCATCCAGCGGGGCATCAGTGTGTCGGAAACCAGAGGGTTGCCCACACCCAATTATGCCAACCTGTTATCCTGTCGCGTATTGTGGAACGGTGGTGAGCGACTGGTGTCGGGCTCGTTGCTGGGGAAAGAGTCACCCCGCCTGGTGAAAATTGATGATTTTTATCTTGATGCGCAACTCGAGGGTATTATTTTGGTAATGGAAAGTATGGACGTGCCGGGTGTCGTGGGGCAGGTGGCCACCTTGATAGGCAAACACAATATTAACATCGCCGAGTGGCGGATGGGTCGGACTACCCCCGGTAACCTTGCCCTGTCGTCTCTTAATCTTTCATTTATCAACCTTGACTCACCGGCCTCGCCGGAGATGCTGAACGAGTTGATGCAATTGGACAGAGTGCTTAACGTGGGCCAGGTGAGATTGTAGTATGAGGAGTGAAACGATGACCTACAAAATACTCATCACCGACGATCTCTCCCCCCAGGGAATAGCGCGGTTGGAGAGCGCGGAGGATGTTGAATTTGATCTGGTGAAGGGGCTAACCCCGGAAACACTGGCCGCGCGTATTCCTGGTTACGATGGCCTGATTGTACGCAGCAGTGTCAAAGTGACCGAAGCGGTGTTGGCCGCCGCCGACAAGCTAAAAGTGGTCGGACGAGCCGGCGTGGGCGTTGATAATATTGACGTTGACGCGGCCAGTATTCGCGGCATTATCGTCATGAACACCCCCGGGGCCAATACCATCGCTACGGCCGAACATACGCTGGCCCTGCTGCTGGCCCTTTGCCGCCACGTGCCTCAGGCCTACACCACTTTAAAGCAAGGGCAGTGGGACCGGAAAAGCTTTATCGGTCGCCAACTTTACCACAAAACGATTGGCATCATCGGTATGGGACGTATTGGGAGTCGGGTGGCCGCACGTTGCCAGGCATTTGACATGGAGGTCATAACTTACGATCCTTATCTGAGCGATGAGATTGCCCACAACCTGAAAGTCAAACGGGTGGACTTAGCCGAACTTTTTGCCCGTTCCGACTTTATCACTTTGCACGCTGCCCTCACTACCGATACTAAAAAGATCATCAATGCCCAAACGATTGCCCAAATGAAAGATGGGGTGCGTATCATCAACACTGCGCGGGGGGCCTTGATTGACGAAGTCGCGTTGGTTGAGGGCCTACAGTCCGGCAAAATTGCCGGCGCAGCCCTGGACGTATTTACCAAAGAGCCCCTCTCCCCCCAAAGCCCTCTCCTCCGTATGGAAAATGTTATCCTCACCCCACACCTGGCGGCCAGTACCGCAGAAGCGCAGCGCGACATCGGCACGCAAATTGTCGACCAAATGCTGGATGCCCTGCGTGAGCTTGATTTTCGTAACGCCCTTAACCTGCCGATCATTGACGCTAACCTACTGCGTACCTTACACCCCTTCCTGGATTTGGCCGAAAAAGTTGGCAGTCTGCAAACCCAACTGGCCGAAGATGCCATTCAACGCATCGAGGTCGAAATAAAAGGGGATGAAATCAGCAGTCACATCAAGCCGATCACGGTGGCCATCCTCAAAGGAGCCCTGGAGCCGATTCTGCATCAAACGGTCAATTATGTGAATGCCCCGTATCTGGCTCAACAACGTGGTATTACCGTCTCACAAACCAGCGGCCTGCCCACCCCGGATTACCCCAATCTCATCTCGTGTCGAGCAGAGTGGGCCGGCGGTAGCCGGACCGTTGCCTCAACCCTTTTTAGCCAGGGTGAGCCACGCCTGGTCCAGATTGATGGATATCGGGTGGATGTGCGGCCCGAAGGGATTATCCTGGTAACACACAGTCACGACCGGCCCGGTTTCATCGGTCGGGCGGGGACCGTTTTGGGGCAGCACGGCATTAACATCGCCACCTGGCGCACGGGTCGTAATAAGCCCGGTGGTCTGGCCATCTCCTTCATCAGTGTCGACAGCGATATTCCCGAAAATGTGATTGACATCCTGCGTAATTTTGAGTTAGTGATGAAAATTAAGAAAGTCCGGTTGTAACTTGACAACATTAAATTAACATAACGATGTCATTCTGAGGAAGGGAAACGATGATTTTTGTGAGGTAAGTTTTGGCTACCGTCCGGCGTCTAAACGTTTGGAAATGAGAGAAATATCAATATGGAAAGGTAGTCAATATCATGAATTCCAATTTCACCTTAGATACATCCGTTTCTTTGAAGGCAAATAATGGCAGCCAGGATTCCGGTAACAACAACGAGGTACGTGAGATTATTATTCTTGGCTCTGGCCCAACAGGATTGTCGGCGGCGTTGTACGCCGGTCGAGCTAATCTAAAGCCGCTGGTTATCACCGGCAACGAAATTGGTGGGCAAATCGGTATCACCAACGAGGTAGAAAATTATCCCGGCTTTACCGGGGAAACCGGCCCGGAACTGGTCGAAGTCATCAAAGGCCAGGCCGAACGCTTCGGGGCTGAGACAAAAATTGATTACGTGCACCAGGTCGATTTAAGCCAACGTCCCTTCAAACTGTCGGGATACGAAGGCGATTACTACGCAAAAAGTTTAATTGTTGCCACGGGTGCTTCGTTCCGTAAATTGGAAGTACCGGGGGAGACAGAATTAACCGGACGCGGCGTTAGCTACTGTGCCACCTGTGACGGCTTTTTCTTTAGAGACAAAGAAGTTATGATCGTCGGCGGCGGGGATAGCGCCCTGGAGGAAGCCATTTTCCTGACCAAGTTTGCTCGTAAAGTGACCGTTATTCACCGCCGGGACCAACTTCGCGCTGGCTATACCCTGCAAACCCGCGCCCGCAAAAATGAAAAGATAGAGTTTATCTGGGATACCGTCGTTACCAAAATTCTTGGCGACGAGGCAGTCACCGGGCTTGAACTAAAGAACGTCAAAACAGGCGAAACCTGGGTCCACCAGACCGACGGCGTCTTTATTGCCATCGGCCACATTCCCAACTCCGATCTGTTTCAAGGCCAACTGGACATCGACGAACAGGGCTATGTTATTACCGACAAGCGACTGCGGACCAATATCGAAGGCGTCTGGGCTGCCGGCGAAATCACCGACTCTATCTTCCGGCAAGCCATTACCTCCGCCGGTATGGGGGCCGGCGCGGCCATTGAAGTCGAACGCTGGCTATCTGAGCACGAGGATGAGCCGGTGCCGGCCGTAAGCCTCGCTACCGCGTAATCAACCAGTCGCGTAACCGGTCGGGCAGTATGTTGGCCAGCCAAACCGCTATTTTGGCGTTTCGCCCGATGAGATAACGTGTTTTGGGTCGCCTAGCCGTCAGAGCGTGAACAACGACCCGGACTACTTCGTCAACGGGTATGGCCGTCTGACCGGCCTTGATCCCTGTCTGACGAGCAACAACCGCAGCCTGGCCGTACAGGTCATGCGCCTGCTGTGGCCAGGCTGCCATCATCTGATCGGCCGCCGCTATTGATTTCTCCCAGATAGGCGTGGCAATAGCCCCCGCTTCGATGATGGCCACCTGGATTCCCCAGGGCCGAAGCTCCACCCGCAGCGAGTCTGTCAAGGCTTCCAGAGCGAACTTCGAGGCCGCATAAGGGCCCATAAAAGGCATAGCCACCCGGCCACTGATCGAGCCTATATTGACGATGCGCCCCCGGTCCAGCCGTAAAAGAGGTAGAAAGGCTTGCGTCACCGCTATCTGGCCGGTCACATTGATTTCAAGCTGCTTTCTGAACTCCCCAATGGGTGTAAATTCAAGTGGGCCGGCCACGACGACCCCGGCATTATTGACCAGTCCGGCCAGGCCGGCTGGCCCAACCGCACGGGTCACCGTCTCCGCCGCAGCGGCGATCATGGCCTCTTTTGTCACGTCTAAAAAAATGGGGGTGAGCCGGTCAGAGGCTTGCTGCTGCAAAGCCTGGCCATCTACTTGCCGGCGTACCCCGGCAAAAACCCGAAACCCCACCCGGTCCAGATGAAGAGCACAGGCCTGACCAATCCCAGTCGATGCGCCGGTTACTACTACAGATCGTGTCATAACCGCTATTGTAATCCTTTTTCGGTCAAATTAAAAAAAGAGAAGATATTCGGAGGGTTGGTAAGGGGGGGCAATAGTTCCTCGACCTTTTCGGTCAGAAATCTGTCTTGCGCTGCGTCTCATCCAGGGGATATAACAACGGATACGGGGATGAACCGGATGTTTGCTCTGGTGATGAAACGAAACCACCGATCCGTTCAATCCTGGCGATCCGTTGTTGGCTCATGTTCAGAACTGATGCCCGCTCCTGCCGGACACCTGCACTTGCACGCAGGTGCAAGTGTTGCCAAATCCAGCGGTCTCTGAGCGGCGGATATGGCTATCCGCCGCGAGCATCGGAAGCATACTGATGTACTCCGCGCTTGTTCTAAACGTGAGCCTGCATTTTTTGGTTGACGTTGGGTGATTTATGAGTTACCATGAGCCTGATAATCTCGTTGGAGTAATGAATGAGCGTGAGAAATATCATAGATATGCAAACCCTAAAAACCCAGTTGCCGGGCGCTCGACCTGAAGTGCAAACTGCCATTGCCGCTTATGGGCGCAGGGTGGCTACTGACTACTACGCCGATGGGGTTCTATCCATCACCCTCTACGGCTCTCAGGCGCGAGGAGATGCCGACAATGAAACTTATCCAATACCTTGAAGAACTATCCAGCAATGCCTGGCCGGCAGCCGTGGTGCAGGTGGTGGACGGTTGGCGGTTACGCTTCAACTGGGGCGTGACCCGGCGGGCTAATTCAGTCTGGCCAAACGAGGCCGGGGACCGCCACCCCTTGGCCGAGAAACTGACCCTGGTCGAAGATTTCTACGCCCGCTGGGGCAGCCCGGCCCGTTACCAGATTTGTCCGGCCGCCCAACCGGCCGACCTGGATGCTGTTTTGGCCAAGCGAGGGTACACCAGTGAGGCGCGCACCAGTGTCCAAACGGCCTCGCTGGCCACGGTCCTGGCCCGGACCCAACCGAACCCGGCTTATACCGTGACCGTTACCGAGACCCCCAATGAGCAGTGGATGGCCACCTATGGCCAATTGGAACGGATGAGCGAGCACGCCATCAATATGCGGTGGGACATTTTGCGGCGGATTGGTCCACGCGCTGGTTATGCCCTGCTGAACGTTAAGGGACGTCCCGTAGCCGTGGGGCTGGCGGTCGTGGAACGAGGCTGGGCCGGTATTTTCGGCATGACCACTCAGGTCGAGTTTCGGCGGCAAGGAGTGGCCACCACCGTCCTCCACGCCCTGGCCAAATGGGGCCAACCGCACCAAGCTAGCCGCATGTATCTCCAAGTGATGGAGAACAATCCCCCGGCTCGGGCGCTGTATACCCAGGCCGGCTTTGAAACACGCTATCACTATCACTACCGGACAGCCCCTGCCAGATAAGACAGGACTCTTTCCCTATGTATTCACATCCACCACGACTCGACCCCGAACTCGCCCCTCAAGAATGTCATGACTGAGCGGGGGCACGTCCGATAACGATATCACTCGTGTCACCATATCGAGCGTATCCAACGGCAGGTCACGTACCAGGCGAGCCCAAATTTTAAGCTGCTGCGCCTGGGGCACGGCGGCGGCGTTGATCCCAAGCAAACTAACCCCCCGTAAGATGAAGGGGAAGACGGTTGTATTCAAGTGACTGCCACCAGCCAACCCACAAGCAGCGACACTGGCTCCAGGAGCCATAGCAGCCAGTAGTGAGGCCAGCGTGTCGCCCCCGACCACATCTACCGCACCGCCCCAGCGCCCGCTCTCCAGGGGCCGGCGTGGTGGACCAGCCAGGACAGTACGGTCTATAATCTTATGAGCGCCAAGTTCTCGCAGGTAAGCGTGCGCTTCAGTCCGGCCGGTCGAGGCCACCACTCTGTAGCCGAGTCTGGCCAGAATGGCTACGGCGATACTGCCCACCCCACCGGCGGCCCCAGTGACAACCACCTCCCGCTCATCCGCGGTTAGTCCCCGTTCTTCAAGGGCCATGACGCACATCATGGCGGTAACCCCGGCCGTTCCAACAGCCATGGCCTGTTTCATACTGAGCCCCTCCGGCAGAGGCACCGGCCAATTGGCCGGCACCCGGGCCATCTGGGCATACCCCCCCCAGTGGCTCTCCCCAATCCCACATCCGGTCACAATCACCGGGTCTCCCGGCCTGAAATCAGATGACGCAGACTCCACCACCGTCCCGGCCAGGTCAATACCCGGCACCATCGGGTAGCGCCGGATGATCTTACCTCGACCGGTCACGGCCAGGCCGTCCTTGTAATTAAGGCTGGAATAAGCTACTGAAATCAAGACATCGCCCGGAGGCAATGCCTCTCGCTCGATCTCTTGAATCTCACCTTGAAGCTGGTCCTCGGTTTTATCCAAAATAAAAGCTTTGAAACGATCTTGTGGCATGATCTCTCCTCAATCGTCGAATGAGTTGTAAGACAAACTGCTGGCTTGTCCCAGGGGCAAGTTAGCAACTTACCCTACAACCGAAATAAAACGCCCTCAACGGACAGTGTTTGTTGCGGTCACCATTCTATCCCTATCTTCCTTAAAAAACAATCGAAAGGTGTCTCGACAGGCATGAGAATTTCATCCCAACTAATGGCCCAGCTTTGACCTTGACCAACATTGCACTATTATTATGTAAGGCGTGTCTGAAAAATGTTTGTAGTGACGACTTTAGTCGTTAATTGCCTGCATTATTGGGCCAAAAAACGACTGAAGTCGTTACTACGAAGGCTAAAACCTGAATTTTCAGACACCTTCTAAGAAAGATTGGGAGGCTGTTCATGAAACTAAATCGATTTGCCATCTACGCCTGGGGGGTGCTGGTCTACAATTTGGGGGTGATCTTATGGGGCGCTTACGTGCGAGCTACCGGTTCCGGGGCCGGGTGTGGAAACCACTGGCCCCTGTGTAATGGGCAGGTGCTTCCTCGCTCACCCCAAGTCGAGACGATGGTCGAGTTTACCCACCGGGCCAGTAGCGGCCTGGCTTTGGTGTTGGTGGTAGGGCTTTTGATTTGGGCCTTTCGGACCTATCCCAGGGGGCACACTGTGCGTGTGGGGGCTGGCGGATCGATGCTGTTTATGATCACCGAAGCCCTGGTCGGAGCCGGATTGGTTCTCTTTCATTTAGTGGCCGACAATGTTTCCACAGCCCGGGTCATTGTCATCGCTCTCCACTTGATCAACACGTTCCTGCTCCTGGCCATGCTGACTCTCACGGCCTGGTGGGCCTCAGGCGGTCCACCGGTCCGGCTCAAGGGGCAGGGGCTAGCCAATTGGTTTCTGGGTGTCGGTTTGGTGAGTGTTATAATTCTGGGAGCCAGTGGCGCCGTGACCGCCCTGGGTGATACCCTGTTCCCCCCCAGTTCTCTGGCCGAAGGTCTTCGGCAAGAACTCTCCCCGGCCGCCCACTTCTTGATTCGGTTGCGCTTACTGCACCCCACGATAGCCGTCATCGTCTGGATTTACCTGATTCTGGCCATCGCCCTGTCTAACCTGCTACGGCCCGGTCGTCTCAGTAAACAGCTCGCCCGGCTATTGACCGTCCTCTTCCTGGTTCAGCTTATGGCCGGGGCGATAAACGTAGTTCTGCTGGCCCCAATCTGGATGCAACTGTTGCATCTGTTCTTATCGGACCTGATCTGGATCACCCTGGTGCTGCTAGCGGCTTCGGTCCTGGCCCGGCCAGCCACTCTGACCGAAACCGTCGAGCCTTCGACCGCCTCAAGGCAAAGCGAAGTAAAATCTAACAAAAAAAAGAAAAACCCGCGCTGCCACGACGCGGGCTTTTCCTAAAGGAGGGAGGGTTTACACTTAAGTGTACCTTAATATTAACAAGGGAAGATTAAAGAAAAATGAAGGAAAGATTAAATTAAGATTAAAAATTTGTCTCCTTCCTCCGCTGCGATCAAAATCTTCTCGTTGACACGAAGCAAGAATTGTATTATACTACGGCCCTGTTAAATTCAGAATATCTGATATTCAGTAGAATTACAGATGAACCCCGTCGCTACCAAAAATACGCTCGTGGATCAGGTTGTCGATGAACTCCGCCACATGATTTTATCGGGAAAGGTCGGGCCGGGAGAGTTCTTGCCGCCACGAAAAAATTTGGCCGCCCAATTTGGAGTGGGACTGTCAACCATTCACGAGGCAATCCAGGCTTTAGCTGCGGTGGGCATGGTCAATTCCCATCCAGGTAAGGGCACCTGGGTGCGGGATGATGCCCTGGATACGCTAATCCATCCTGACGTGGTCGAAGCCCGGCTGGGTGACTTAAACGCCCGCCAGATTTACGAAGCTCGCTCGGTGATCGAGGTAGCCTTGACCAAGTTCGCCGCTGAACGGGCCACGCCAGAGGAAGTGAAACAGATTTGGGATGCCTTGAAAGCAATGGAAGCGGCTGGCGACGATGACCAGGCGTTTGTCGAGGCAGATTTGGAGTTTCACCTGGCGGTGGCCAAGGCTGGTCACAACGAACTCCTGGAACAATTCTATCACCTGGCCCGCAAACTGTTCTCAGAAGTCATCGCCGAGATGGTCAAGTTACCGCAGGTCAAGGAAGACGCCATTCGTCTTCAGCGAGCCATCGCTCAGGCCATCGAGCAACGTGATCCTGACCAGGCCCGACAAGCCGCTATGAACCATATGCGGTCTGTTGACGATATACTTGATAGATTTGAGGGTATATGACGCGTGTAGGGTAATTTGCCAAATTGCCCTTGGGACAAGTCAGCAACTCTACAAATAATAACAACCCAAAGGAGGGAAAATTATTATGAACGTTGGTAACAAAGTTGTTTTCCAATCCCCGCAGTTTGCTGCCCTCTCTGAAAGTCAACTCCGAGACATTCATTTAGCCGCTTTGGAAATACTGCGGCGCACCGGTATCCGCTTTCATCATCAAGAGGCGCTGGACCTACTGAAAAAGGCCGGAGCCTTTATCTCCGATGGCAATTTGGTCAAGTTTCCAGCTAACCTGGTCAAAGAGGCCGTTGCTTCTGTACCTGACCGGGTGATTATGTGTGACCGGAACGGCCAGCCAGCGGTCTACCTGGAAGGAAACAAGGTCTATTTTGGCACCGGTTCCGATTGTCTAAACTTCCTCGATCCCGACACAGGTGAACACCGCAAATTCAGCCAGGCCGATATCATCAATGGCTATCGTCTGTGTGATGCACTGCCGAACATTCACTTTGTCATGTCGATCGGTATCCCCGCTGAAGTGAAGGAAACGGTGTTGTACGACACCCAGATGGCCTTGATGCTGGAGCATACCACCAAACCTATCGTTTTCGTCACTAACGATAGGGCCAGTTGCCAGCGAGCCATTGATATGGCGGCTGCCGTGGCCGGTAGCCATGAGGCGTTGACGGAACAGCAGCATATCTTGCTCTACTCTGAGCCTAGCTCACCACTCCAACAGTCGGAGACGGCGGTAGATAAACTGCTACTTATGGCAGAGCACCGGCTGCCCATCGTTCACTCGCCGGCCCCGTTGATGGGAGGGACCGGGCCGATCACTATGGCCAGCGGTCTGGCCATGTCGGTGGCGGAGATACTCAGTAGCGTGGTGGTTCATCAACTGAAGCGACCGGGGGCCCCGTTTGTCTTTGGGGCGGGGCTGCATCACATGGATATGAGTTCGGCCCAAATCTGTTACGCTTCGCCCGAGTTTCAACTGACCAAGGCAGCCATTGCCCAGTTGGGGCGCTGGTATGGTCTGCCCACCTGGGGCTATGCCGGTTGCACCGATGCCAAAGTGATGGACGAGCAAGCTGCCCTGGAAGCGCTGTTGTCGGTGCTGATGGCCAAATTGAGCGGAGGCAACCTGATCCACGATGTGGGTTATATGGAGAGCGGCCTGACCACCTCCTTCGAGATGATTGTCTTGACCGATGAATTGGTGGCGATGACCGACAACCTGATGAAAGGCATCGAAGTGACTGACGATACGCTCATGCTGGACGAAATCGATCAGGTCGGTCCGGGCGGCCACTTCATGGATACCGAGCAGACGTATCGACGCTTCCGCGATTTTTGGTACCCTGGCTTGCTGGATCGCAAACGACGACCGGAATGGTTAGATGCCGGGGCGACGACCCTGGGCCAGCGCCTTAACGCCAAAGTCAAAGAGATCCTCGAAGAGCACCAGCCTGAGCCTTTGGACGCTGACAAAAAGCGCCAGGTGCAGGAAATTTTGGGCAAGGTAGCAAGGTAGCAGGTAGCAGGTGGCAGGTGGCACGCTTCCCCCTAATGGCTAACTGCTATTTTAAACAAACAGCCTATGTTGCACATTCTGACTGACGAGCAACGCAGAAAAATTACTGAGGCCGCCACCGAGTTGTTGGCAGAGGTGGGCGTTCAACTGGTGGAACCGGAGGTGCAGGCCCGTTTACACGGAGCCGGGGCTCGTATTGACGGGGATCGGGTCTATATCCCGGCCCAATTGGTCGAGACCGCGCTTCAGTCTGCTCCAAGTGGCGTCTCAATTTACAATCGCCACGGGGAGTTAGCCATGCGGTTGGCGAGATCCAACTATTACTACGGCGCTCACACCGACGCGCCTGACGTGTTGGACCCCTTTACCCACGAGCGGCGACCGTGCCAGGAAGCGGATGTCCGCCGCAATGCGGTCCTCATCGACGCGTTACCCAACCTCAGTTTTATCACTGCTTCCGGGTTGGTCGCTGACCGGCCAGCCCAGGTTGCCGACCGGGTGTCCCTGGCTCAATGCTTGCAGCACTCGACCAAGCCGGTGCTGGCTATGCCTGTATCGCTACAGGCCCTGGCCGACAGCCGGGAGATGGTCGCTTCGGTGGTCGGCGGTGAGCAGGTCCTGCGAAAGCGACCGCTTTTTATTGTCTACACCGAACCGGTCTCGCCTTTAGTGCAGCCTGACGAGGTGTTGCAAAAGCTGCTCTATTGTGCTGACTATGAGATTCCGGTCGTCTACTCGGCTTATGCGGCCATGGGCGGCACGGCCCCGATGAGTCAGGCCGCCGTCATCGCCCAATTGTGCGCCGAGACGCTAACCGGTTTGGTGATTCACCAACTGAGGCGGCCGGGCGCGCCCTTCATCTTTGGAGGCATGGCCTCCATTATGGATATGAAGACCACGGTCTTCTCCTACGGCGCTCCGGAATTCCAACTGGGCAATTCGCTGATGGCCGAGATGGCCCACTATTTTGAGCTGCCAAACTTCGGCACGGCGGGCACGTCCGATTCTCAGACTCTGGATGGACAGACCATCCTGGAAGCGACCTCCTCTTGCTTGATGGCGGCCCTGACCGGGGCGCATCTGGTCCACGACATTGGTCTCCAGGGAAATGCCACGGTGGTTATGCCTGAGATGATCGTGGCCACAAACGAAATCATCGCCATGATCCGGCACATGCTGGCCGGGGTGACGGTTAATGATGACACCCTGGCCCTGGATGTCCTCAGCGAGGTTGGGCCAGGCGGCGAGTTTGTCACCCACTCCCATACATTCGACCATTTTCGGGAGGTGTGGTATCCCGGCTTGCTGTATCGCGGCGGGGCCAAGGCCTGGAGCGGTTCGGACCAAATGAGCTTCGAACAGCGGGTCAACACCCAGACTTGCGAATTGATCAAGCAGCATCAGCCAGAGCCTTTACCACCGGATGTCGTCAAGCAGATCCAAACCATTATCGCCCGCTCAGAGGAGGGCCACGTTTAGTAGCTATGGCTCAATTCTTAAAAGTCATCTCCACAATTGACTCACATACTGCCGGTGAATGTACCCGGCTGGTGACCAGTGGCCTGCCGCCGATTGGGGGGCAGACAATGGCCGAGAAACTGGTTTACGCCGAGACATATCTGCCCTGGCTGCCGGGTTTGTTGTTGTTGGAGCCGCGAGGGCACAAAGACATGTTTGGGGCGGTACTGGTGCCGCCCTGCGCCCCGGAGGCCGACATTGGCGTGCTGTTTATGGACAACCGGGTCTACGAGCCGATGTGCGGGCACGCTGTCATCGGTACCGTGACCACCGTGCTGGAGACAGGTATGTTCGAAATGGTTGAACCAGAGACGGTCATCACCCTCGACACCCCTTCCGGCCTCGTGCATGCCTATGCCCAGATTAAAGCAGGGCAGGTGGTGGCGGTTTCCTTCGAAAACGTGCCGGCTTTTGTCTATCGCTCGGACATTACGCTCGAAGTTCCAGAGGTGGGCCACCTGGTGGTGGACATCGTCTTTGGCGGCCTCTTCTTTGTCTTCGTTAAGGCCCACCAGTTGGCAATCGAGTTGATTCCGGCTAACGCGACCCGTCTGGCAGAAATGGGTATGCGTATCCTGGCCGCAGTCAATGAGCAGGTTACCGTCCAGCATCCCGAGTTGCCCCATATCGATAAGATTATTGACTTGAGGTTCTACGTGGAACCGGGTAGTAGGGGGGCGGACAGCCGGAACGTGGTGATCTTGGGCGATCATATGGTCGATCGTTCCCCATGCGGCACCGGCACCTCGGCCGAAGCAGCGCTGAGATACGCCCAGGGACAACTGGGCCTGGGCGAATCGTTTGTGACCGAGAGCATCATCGGTACACGCTTCACCGGCCAGGTCGTGGCCGAGACCCAAGTGGGCAGCGACTCCCAGACTTTTCCGGCGGTGGTGCCCAAGGTCACCGGCAGCGCCTATATCACCGGTTTTCACCAGTTTGTACTCAGTCCCCAGGATCCGTTTCCGGCCGGATTCGGACTCATGGGGACTGGGGAATGACGGAATTATAATTTAAATGACAACGGACAAGGAACAAACTATGAAAGAGATGACAGAGCCGGAAGTGGTTTGTTTTAACCTGCCCTGGTGGTGGTGTATTTCTCCATAAATACAATGTTGACCTTGTCTGTGGCTCTTTCGCTCCTAAATGCTTTGTAGCCCAGCTTGTGATACAGGTGCAGGTTACGCTCACTCTGATAGCCGGTGAATAACTCGTACCGCTCAGCTTGAGCAAAGCGTTCTTCAATTTCATGCATCAGCCGGGTGCCAATGCCCCGATTTTGGAAATCGGGATGAACGATCAGCTTGCCGATGAAGCAGGTCCCCTGCTCCAGGTAGGCTCTCACAGAACCGACGATCTTGCCGTTAACTGACGCTTTAAGAAAGAGCTGATTTTCAAACTCGATTTTTACTTCGGCCAGGGTTTGGGTCAGGGGCGGAATAGTATAGTCATTGTAGAGTTCCGCCTCACTTCGATAGGCCAGTTTTTGCAAGCTGAGAATTTCTGCGAGCTCCTCAATATTGGCCGGTTCAATGATCAAAGGTGTAACGTATTCCTGGGCCCGTTTTTTCATTTGTCCCCCCAACGTCTGGTCAGGCTGCCTTTGCTTGAGGCTTTGCCCGCCAGGCGAGCAGATATTGCCGCAACTGGGTGATCCCCCATACCAGCCCGGCGGCGATTAGCCAGGTCATGACCTGAATTAAACTATATAAATCCAACATAAGGTGGCAACTTGGATTACTTGCGTCTTTTTCTATACTTCTTCCGTGATGCTCTGGCTATCTTCCGGGCCTTCTTTTTCTTGGGATCGGCTCGACGCTTGGTCGAACGCTGTTTTTTGCCGAATAGACCAGATAATCCGCCTCCCCCCATTGGCGGCAGGGCGTCAGGACCTTGTGACAAAGCCCGAGCATTATACTCCATCATAAACTGATTGATTTCTTCCTCATTGGTCATATCGTACCCGGCCGAATGCCCCATCATAAAAAATGACTTGGCCATGCCAAATTTTGAGGAATCCATCATCATCTCTTTGAATTTGGGTTCAATTTGATGAAGAAATTTTAAAATCCTGTCCGCATTCGATAATCGATACTCCCGTTTTAAGAATTGCCAAAATGCAACCAACTCAGGAATAGCATCAGCGGCTTCGTCTGCAGAAAACAGAGATATTTTACGAGGAAATAATTGTGTGACAATCTCCTCAACATCCCCAACCGTCATTCGGGGAATGGTTACGCCAACGTAGCCATAACCATAATACATCAATTGGGCTGCCCAAAACCCCATTTCTGTGTCTGGATGAGCTTCGACGAAGGCTTGACCTTCAGGTGAATTATAAAATCTTTCCAGAAGCGCTTCCTGATACTCTGCCAGGGCTTCTTCCCCTTCGGTATCGTGATCAATCTTATCCAACTGATGAATATCAAAGGTCATAGTTAGAAACTTTCTCCTTTAACTCAAAAGATACCTGGGCCATCTCCACGCCGTTAACAATGATCGAGATTTGATGCTGCCCCGGATAGTGTTTGCGGGTTGATTGATTGGCAAAAGAATGCTTTTTAGAGATCAAATGGCTGCCCGGAGCGAAGCTGTTTTCCCTGATTTGAAATACTTTTCGTGACCACTTGCCTTTTGCTTTGACATAATTGACCGCAAGTTCTAATCGAACTTTACAAGGCTCTGTCGTGTTTATACTCAATTCAAATTTAAAGTGCAAATCTTCCCCGATAGAAAGCGTTTGTTTATCGAGTGTCAGGTTTTCCAGGCTAATGTGGGTCGGGTCAGCGAAACCAAAAAGCAACAGCGCCCGTCTATTGCCTGCTTTGAGCATGCTGCGGCAGGCGTGTTTTACGATCCAATCCGTGTTTTTGGTGTGGCCATACCACCGCTCGCAGACATCCAACACCCATTCGGGATGGTCTTTAGAGATATCGTTCAGATTATTGGCCACGCTTTTGCGGACGTATTCCGATTCATCATTCTTGAGTTTTTCAAGAACCGGCAGGATAAGACTCGGATCTTTTTTGAAGGCAGGCAAAGCCATGGCCCACGGCAACCTGGGCCGACAACCTTCACTGGCCAGACGTCGCACATGGTGGTCCTCGTCCTCGGCCCAGATCCACATAGCGGCCATGGCTCTTTCCGGATCTTTTGCCAGAAAGGGGCGAATAGCGAATTCAGAACTGGCATATTTCGTAAAGAGGGCCAGCGCAGATAGGGACAAATCCCAATCCTCCAGACCGTAACACTCGACATAATCTGGAAATATCATGGCCTCAAAACTACGAAAAGATGGCGCAACTTTTTTTAGAATGGCCAAAGCCTCCGGATAATCCTGGGGCAGCGTTTCATACAAGCAGCGCGTAAGATGGCGCATCTTTTCCTTGAGTTCTTTGGCCTCCCAGGAGCCATCGTATACCAAGCCAATGAACCTCTCTTTATCAAAAGCTGGGTAAACGCGCTGGATGGTCTCCCCCAACTGATCAATAAACGAGCTGGCAAAGAAGATATCTTTCAGTTTTTCTGGCATAGGTCACCCTTATGCTGAATGAGCGAATGGTGAATGGCGAATGAGCGAATGAGCGAATCGGCGAATGATGAATAATGAAAGCAGTCTGCGTTACCCTAGAGATGAAACTCCGCCGCAGTCCGAAACGCCTCCTCTGGCGTACCCAAAAACTCACCTGATGGATACACTGATAGCTCATACTTCTCACTGGCGTAACTATAAAACGTTAACCCCCATCTTGCCTCACCACCAAAGTAGCGTAATCGAAAAAGATGGATCGGTGTATTGCGGAGACGTTCCAGATACGCTTCACGACTTTCCGGCCAATCCGGGGGTGGCCAGTCTGGTCCAGGCGGCACTGGCTCCGTGTAAGCATCTACATAGCAAAATTGACCACGAAATCGAATATCAAGCCGGGTGTAACGACCGGCAAAATGGGTTTCAGCATAACGCCGGATACGTTCTTCCGTACGATGTTTCACGGCTTCTTTAATCTTCACGCCGCCACTATTGGGGTCAAAGACCCATTGTTTACGAGACATCTTGTAGCCCACCTTTTTTCTACCCATTTTACTCAAGGGGATGTATGGCTGCAAAAATGATTCTAAGGGGCGTTTGCGTGTTCTTGTCCTGTTCCATCAGTGGTACAGCAGGCGCAGTGGCGATTATCGGCCTCAAGCAGCCGGTCGCGCAGGTTGGTAGAAAGATAGCTCATCGGCTACAGTTTATCTGCCGGAGGAATTTGATGGCCGCGCCACTGCAACAGGACTGCCGCATGGTGACGGTTCGTCCGGTCATTGTCTCTATTCCTTCTCTGTCAATCGCTTTACATCGCCGATATTATAAACCAGACCGGGGTAGTTACCAATTTCAAAATAGCCAGCCCGTAGGTTGGGTTGAAGCGGGCATAGATTCGGTGGGTGTGTTGTTTCGCCTATCAGAAAAAGTAACACCAAACTGTAACGGTGTAAAACGGTCAAATCCGGCAATGTATGGCAATATACCAGCCAGATCAAAACAAGGAGGCTTCAATGAAAGCGACCTGGCTAGCCATT
>DAOUMU010000318.1:0-3798 GCA_034409055.1 Anaerolineae bacterium | reverse complement strand
GGTCAAGACGATGGTCCGGGTAGCGGCTAACACCAGTGCCTGGGTGATCGGCAAGGAGGATTATCTATTGTTAAAGTTCGACGGCACGGGCGCCTACCCAGGAGTAGAACTCCGTTTGGCAGGTACTTGGCGTGTTCGCCCGCCAATTCTGCCCCGAAAAGTTCAAATTTCCGACTTTAGAGACGATTTCGTTCCTGGTTGCACATAACTTACGCTAGAAGGTCCTGCCGATCAGCTAAAGACAATGCTCGATGCAATCTTCAGCCAAAGCTGAGCCAAATTATGGCTCTGCAAATTATTCGGACAATAAAATGGGCTTTTTATTTTGGGAAGGGAAACGGAACGTGCAAAAACAATTCGAACGCACGCAGGTTGGATGGGGCTTTTGGCTCTGGTGGGTGTTGGCAAGTGCCGTTGGCTATGTCGCGGGCTTTCCCCAAAACTTTCTCGTGGCAGGGGTCGCGGTCGCGGTCCTATGGGGGGCCGTGGTCGGAGTATCACAATGGCTTGTTCTGCGAGGAAAAATCTCTCGAGCTGGCTGGTGGGTACTGGCTAGCACCGTGGGCTGGTTCGTGGGCCTTTTCGTGGGCTCTGTCGTGGGCAGAGCCGTGGGGGAGTTGGTCTTCGGCTTGGACCTGCCCATGGTCGTGGTCAGGGTCGGGGCTGGGGCTGGGGTCGGGGTCGTGGTCGGGGCATCACAATGGCTTGTTCTGCGAGGAAAAATCTCTCAAGCTGGCTGGTGGGTACTGGCTAGCACCGTGGGCTCTGCCGTGGGTTTTGCCGTTGCCGATGCCGTGGGCTTTGACATGGGCTTTATCGTTCACGATCCCGTGGGGTTGGTCGTGGGAGGGGCCGTGGCCGGATGTATTACAGGAGGCGCGTTAGTGTGGTTGTTGCGACATCGTATTCCAGATGCAGCCGATGTGTCGCCTATACAGAAGACCGTACTTGTTTTGATAGCTATTCTTACTGTTCTGTTCGTGATATTTGTTATGAGTGGAGGTGACCAACAAGCTGTGGGCTGTTTTGAAGTGTTTGCAATTGCGTCACTTCCTGGGATTTTGCTATCACTGATTACGCTGATTCCGGCAGTCCGCAAACGGGCGCAAAGCAGTCTTGCCGGAAGGGTTGTAACGCTTCTGGTCGTTATGATATTATCGGTTGTTGTCGTGTTTTTTGTAACCACGCGGCTACAGGTTATAGTTTGGTACGCGGTCGTAACCACTCCACAAATGGGTGTGGAGATACATTATGATTACCCTCGACAGGAATTCGTGTCGAAGTATTTCGAGAAAAGGTCGGCTATTGTTCACGAGACTTGGATACGTGTAATAGTTCCGCCTCCCCTGAGACAGCAATGCTATACAACCGAAAAGGACGTATGTGAATTCGTCGATCAGTTTCCCGAAATCAGAAGGGTACTCTTTCAGAATTACTTGCAAGGGGTTTTTTTTCCTCTAGTAATGGCTCTGGTTGGTAGCCTACCGGGCGGAGCGTTAGCATGGTACTTCACACGCAGAAAATACCCGCAAGAGGTTGTTATTGAGGTCTCTGATGAGAAAAAATAAGTTGAATTTATATATGGTTATACTGATACTGCTCCTTACAGCTTGTGGGCCATCCCCCTCTGCCCCCTCGGAGGTTGGGTCGTTGCGGGCAACTATCGCCCAGAACTACCCTGCTGTTGACGGCTCTACTTCAACGCATCCGCTACAGAGAAAGCTGGCATGTAACCTTCTTGACGCGCCATGCGCCTGGTCTGCTATGTCTTCTGAAAACGTGCAGAGAACAATTATTCCCGATCCTGATCGTGATATATCGGAGCAATCGGTGCAGGCTATTCTGGAAGTCACCCATAATGGTACGCACGGCTCCTACATGAACTTGATAGAAGAGGCGGCAGACGTTATCCTGGTGGCGAGAGCGCCATCGGAGGATGAGTTACAAGCCGCCGAAGAGAAAGGGGTATCACTCGATGTGAGGGTTGTTGCTCTGGATGCGTTTGTGTTCCTGGTCAACGTGGAGAACCCGGTTGACGATCTGGCCCAGGACACCCTGCGGGATATCTACTCAGGAAATAGCTCATCGTGGACGGAACTGGGCATAGTTATCGTCTCGAACAGCGCAGCCGAAGAACCTATTCACGCTTACCAGAGAAACAGGAATTCCGGCAGTCAGGAGCTTATGGAAGGTTTGGTGATGCGCGGAACTCGAATGATTGATGCCCCAGAGTTGATAACAACATCTATGTTGGGGCCGCTCAACGCCATTGGTGGAAATCCTTGGTCCGGCGGCGGTGATGTGCTGGGAATTGGTTATTCTGTTTACTACTACGCCAACTTCATGTTTCCGCACCAGCATGTAAAACTGATTGGTATTGACGGCGTACAGCCGACAGCAGAGAACATCGCCTCCCGCACTTATCCTTTGACCACCGAGGTCTATGTTGTGGTGAGAGAGGATATGCCTCAAGATAGCTCGGCTGTTATGTTTAGAGACTGGTTGTTGACAGAAGATGGTCAGGCAGTGATAGCAGAAAGCGGGTACGTACCCATTCGATAGACGGGCTGTGCTTTATCTTATTAGCAACCACTTGGGCACACGGTGCAGTTCTATTTGGTCCTCTAGTGAGGAGGTCGTGCCCCAACTGCGAATAACCTCTCCAGATACCCGGCCATAGACATTGAGCCGCCCTCTCGTATCAACAACGAAAACCTCCATTGTGTCGATGGGAGGGGCCAGGCAATCAAGAGCCTTTGACAAGAGACCTATGCGTTCTGCAACAGCCTTGTCATCAGCTCCCTCGCCCTTAGCTATCTCCCACTGTACTTGCACAAGCACTTGCTCATTGTTAATAATAAGATACGCTGCGTTGTTACGCTGTTCCGGGTCGATAATACCCTGGATAGCAGCGCGTGCTTCAGGCCACGTGCATGTGTCAGGTTGGGCGACTTGAATTTCATCTTGCGTGGAGGTGCGGCGAACGTCCGCGTATTCCATCCCGCTTCTCTCAATCGATGCCATCAATGCCTCGACGCTGGGGTTTTCGATCAAGGGGAGGGCATGCATGGGGATGATGTCTATGTACCAACCATTGTAGTTCCGATCAACAATCATGGGGTTGATCCCGTCAAAAAGTTCCCTCGCACAAGGAATTTGATAGGCTACCCTATGAGCAATCATTGCCCCCTGTATGAATGCCTGCGTGCTGTTTTCAGCAATGTCGTCTCCTGACGCGGATGGATCGAGTTCTGAATCGACAAGCCAGATGGAAAGCATCAACTCCTTGTTAATAATCGTGTAGTGCGTTTCGAAGGTGTAATCTACTAACAGTTTGTCTACCTGACGCAATACCTCATCGTAGTCGCAGTGGGAGGAAATGGCTATAATCTGTGTCTCTGTCAAGCTACAAGCTGATGTCAGCAACATACTTGCTGCAATTATGATACGAATGACGAAGTATCTCATACTCCACCTTGATAGATTTTCTTACCCCATTTTAAAATCCCAAAACCTAACCAACGACTCCCACGAAGTCCGCTTGGGCGAACAGGTCATCCAGAGCACATTCGTAGCTGGTGGCAGAGGTGCGCGATGTAATTGCCAAGAGCAACAAGACGGCAAATCCTGCGGATTTCATGATACGCTCCAATCCTGTATCCCGGCCTAACTGTAATCGTTCAAAGGTAATTTGACATAATCAAAGAAATCATTAGACTCTGCTGCGAAATGATAGAAAACAAACCGGCCGGATTTCCAGATAGAGATTGGCAACAAATGTCGCCAGAAGGACGGGGC
>DAOUMU010000317.1:0-3750 GCA_034409055.1 Anaerolineae bacterium | reverse complement strand
GGTCAAGACGATGGTCCGGGTAGCGGCTAACACCAGTGCCTGGGTGATCGGCAAGGAGGATTATCTATTGTTAAAGTTCGACGGCACGGGCGCCTACCCAGGAGTAGAACTCCGTTTGGCAGGTGCTTGGCGTGTTCGCCCGCCAATTCTGCCCCGAAAAGTTCAAATTTCCGACTTTAGAGACGATTTCGCTCCTGGTTGCACATAACTTACGCTATATCAAGGAGAGACTCAGTACATCCAAATTTGCTCTAGCTGGACCAGTGCGAAGCCTCCCCGTGGGACAGTCCAGCGGCCAAAACGAGGACTGTGGTCCGCTCAGAGCCTAAAAATTGGATCTACTGAGACTAATGTTTCTCTGGTAATTTTTATAAACTCCTCCAAAATTGGTGGCAACCATTTATTCTTCTGCCAAATCATCAATAAATCGGCGTAAATTGGTCCATCCATCCATAATAATTGAACCAAACGTCCTGCGCCAATTTCCTGTTCCACGGCAATTTGGGGCAGCACGGTTATGCCTGCTCCGGCCATTACAAATTCTTTGATGGCCTCAATACAGTTAAATTGCAGCACAGTGGATAGTGTTACTTTTTCCTCAGTTAGCATTTTTTCCAGCATCATCTTGTAGCTACAATCGGCGGTAGGCACAAGCAGGGTTTCTTTTTTTAAATCGTGAATATCTACCTTTTCTTTTGCTGTTAGCGGATGAGTGGGATAAGTCACAATAACCAGAGGCAGGGAAAATAATTTTTCTGTTTCAAGATCAGTCGCCTTGAAATCGTCAGTAATTAAGAAAGCGAGGTTGACGATACCTGACCGAAATTCTTCGAGCAAACTAAAATACGAACAATTGATAAGGTTAAAACTCACCTTGGGGAAACGTTGGTGGAATTTCTTAAAAGCAGGGGGTAAATAATACGTACTCACTGTTTCGGGAATTTTGATTGATAATGAACCATGCACTTCCTCGCTGTTACCGACCTCTGTTCTAATCTCCTCTTCAAGATTCAATATTTTTTGCGAATATAGCAACAAAATTTCTCCGGCCTCGGTTAAGGCCACTTGTCTACCGGCTCGCTTAAAAAGGCGTACGTCGAGGTCGGTTTCAAGAGCCTTGATCTGTTCGGAAACGGTTGATTGGGCATAGTCCAAAAGCGCGGCTGCCTGATTAAAACTGCGCAACGTTGCCACCGTACGAAAGGTTTTTAATTGACGAAATTCCATTAAACACCTCTCAAAATTCGACAAAACCGATATTACATATCGAAAATTATCCATTGACATACTATTTCCGATTGGTTTATACTATATACCAGACATCGACGGTTGTCAACCCCACAGTTTTGGGATCATACAAACATAAATATGAATTGTAAGGGAGAAAAAAATGACTAGAGATGAAGTAGAAAAAATGGCATTTGACCACTTTGATTCGGGATTTCACTGCGCCGAAGCAATTGCCAAAACTATCATCGAACTGCACGCTGAAAACCCAAATGCCATGATAACAAAAGTTGCCTCGGGTTTTGCAGGCGGTATTGGCGGCACACATGCAGAAGCCTGTGGCGCACTAACCGGTGGTATCATCGCTATCGGTTATCTGTACGGTCGAACTGAATCCGGCCAAGATATTCAACACGCCAGGGAACTTGCCGCCGAATTTAGCGCCCGGTTTGTCGAAGAATTTGGTTCAGCCAACTGCGGCGTCTTATTAGAAAAATTGGGTCAACAACACAATGGCCTCAAATGTAAAAGGTTAACCGCTGCGGCGGCAGGATTGTTAGCCGAGCTATTGGTGGAAAGAGCGGGGTAAAGCAGAGGGGGATATAACAGCGGATGGGCAGGATTGAGCGGATAGTGGCCCGGGGGGTGGGCAGGGGACTATCTGTACTGGCTGGGGTGGCGGTGGCCTGTCGTGTTGGTCAGCGGATGGATAACGGCGACCGCAGGAAGTGCGGATGTTACACCAGGATAAATGAACTTGACGCTGAATCTCGGCTTTTTAGCAACCGGGTTGGGTAACCCGGTTGTTTTTTATTGTGTCATTCGGGGCAAAGGCGGGGTAAGTGAATTTAAGGGTTGGGATTGGCATTTGAGCTTGCCCAGGGTTGTGAATATGCGGTATACTAGCAGGGTGCACATCAACAAGTCGTTTCACGCCGACAGCCAAAGTTGGTTTGGAAGCCGGGTGGTTTGGTTAACGGTTGTTGGGCTACTGTGAAGGTGGTTTTGCTCACCTTTGGCTGCGGGTAAACTCTGGCGTTATATGGCAAATTCCAACCAATAACTTCATTTTAGAAGTGATGTTGGTAAAAAAATGATATGAAGCAATCGATTGTACATGTTGCCTTGGTCGTTAAAGATTACGACGAGGCTATTGCGTTCTATACCCAAAAACTTAAGTTCGAGTTGATAGAGGATACCTATCAACCTGAACAAGATAAACGTTGGGTGGTGGTTTCACCTCCTGGTTCCAAGGGAGTAACATTGCTATTAGCCAGAGCTTCCAAACCAGAACAGGAGCCTTTTGTTGGTAATCAATCAGGGGGACGGATATTTCTTTTTCTCAACACTGACGATTTTTGGCGAGATTACAATGAAATGATAAGCAAAGGGATCAAGTTCGTGCGGGAGCCTAAGAAACAAGAATATGGTATGGTCGCGGTATTTGAGGATTTATATGGGAATCTTTGGGATTTGCTCGAGTTAAATCAAGATCATCCAATTTCAAAACGATCAGTATAACAGTAATCAAGAAGGAACGGTTGAATGTGAATTCCAGCACGCCATTACGTCCGTGGTTGCGGAGAAAAGCATTCCGCAAATGCTCCCGCAATCGTGTGCTGGGGTGAGGGGGAAGGATAAAGGAAAAACTGGGCATCGCGCCTTATTTTGAACCCGACAGACCAGGAATAATTGGTTCTGCTGTTCCAGTAATTGAGGAAACTTCTGATCCGGCTCAGGCCAAAATATCGTCAGCGCCACTATGTCCGAAGTGTGGTATTCCGATGGTCACACGGACAGTCAAGCAAGGAAAGCGCAAAGGCAAACAGTTCTTTGGCTGTGAAAACTATCCGAATTGTCGAGAAATGTTGCCAATTGAAGGTTCCTGATATGGATTGATCTTTTCCAATCGGGGTACGGTCTAAGTTACAGTCGGCGGTTGCCATTGCTGACCCCGCCGCTGCTTCAAAAGCCCGCAGGTTGGGGAAGGGGGCGAAGGAAGGATGAGGGATGAAGGATGAAGGATGAGGGGTTGGGGGTTGGGGGGGGTGAAACACTACTGAAGCACTGATTGGATTGAATACACTGAGGAGGTTGGGCCGGAAGTGGGCAAAGGGTAGAATGTGAATTTTGGTAAGGGAGGCCGGTTAAGGGATATAACAGCGGATGGGCAGGATTGAGCGGATAGTGGCCCAGGCGGGCAGGGGATTGTCTGTACTGGCTGGGGTGGCGGTTGCCTGTCGTGTTGGTCAGCGCATGGATAGCGGCGACCGCAGGAAGTGCGGATGTTGCACTAAGGCAAATGAACTTGATTGGCATTTGAGCTTGCACAGGGTTGTGAATATGCGATATACTATTGTGTAGGGTGCATATCAATAATTGTTGGGCGGCTAAATGTTGGACTTTGGACAAAACAGATGAGACATTGAACCTTAACAAACAAGCGAAACAGTGCCATAATTGTCCAACTTAAAGGCAGAAGGCCAGAAAATGACAACCAAACTGGAACAGTTTCGTTTAGAT
>DAOUMU010000316.1:0-4600 GCA_034409055.1 Anaerolineae bacterium | reverse complement strand
GATCCAATTTTCAAGCTCGGAGCGGACCAGTGCGAAGACCTGTGCAGCTTTGCTGCCTCCCTGTGGGACAGTCCGCGTTTTGGCCGCTGGACTGTGGTCCAGCTAGAGCAAATTTGGATGTACTGAGCCTGCAAATTATAGGGTAACATCATGTCAAGAACTCTATCGCTTTCAAAAGTACTCAAATCACAAGCTGGCTGGTATCGCGGCGATTTTCATGCCCATACTAACTTCTCGGATGGGTATTATTATCCCTCGGAACTGGTCGATGTGGCCAAAGTCGAAGGGCTGGACTTTTTTGCTATTACCGATCACAACACACTTGATTCCTTCCCTAATTTTGCCCCCCCGTCCGATGTTTTAATTATTTCGGGCCTGGAAGCCACCCTCGATGAGGGGCACTTCAATATTTTTGGCCTGGAAGGTTGGTCCAGTTGGATGGAACACATCTGTACTGGCCAGAACAGGGTCAAGCTTAAAGGTAATTATGGAACTACCGCCCAAGTGATGCAACAAACCTCGAGCGAGGGGTTACTCAACTCCATCAACCATCCCCTGCTCAAACCCTGGGCTTGGCAAGACAACACCACCGATTTACGTCATCTCCATTGCCTGGAAATTTGGAACGATCCCAGTTGGCCGGATAACGCCAAAGCTAACCCCCAGGCAGTAGCTTTGTGGACGGAATGGCTCAATGCCGGTCATCGTATCACGGCCATTGGTGGTAGTGATTACCACCGTCCCACGCCCAGACCGAATGAGAACAAGCCTCCTGAACGCCTGGGGCAGCCCAGCACTTATGTGTACGCCACCGAACTCTCGGGGAGGGCCATTCTGGCCGGATTGCGGCAGCGTCGGGCCTACGTGAGTATGGGGCCACAAGTAACCTTTCAGGCCCAGTCTAATGGCACGATATATAAAATTGGTGCTGATCTGGGAGAACTGGGGGGGATGATTGAATTCAGGGCCAGTGTTTCCCATAACCCATCCCCCCTACAGGTCCAACTGGTGAAGAATGGCCATGTTATTGCGGCAGTGTTGGTTGAAGATGGGCAGGCCAGCTTGCAATGCAACGACAAAGCCAACCCATCTCAGCCAGCCTGGTATCGGCTTGACGTGCTCGATCAGAATGGACAGATAGGAGTCATTACCAACCCCATTTTTGTTGGTCCCCAGCCTGAGGCCGCGCTTTGGACATACGGAGCTTTCGCCGGTAATTCCACCCATGAACAATAATGATCTCGAACGTCGGGCCCGCTTTCCCTCACCAGAAACACCGAAGCCCGATTTTCCTACCGGCCTCGCCACCAACCCCGGCGCACACGCGGGTCCATAAAACTGCCGACGTCCCGAATGGCCACCTTGATTTCGTCGCTACGCGCCCGGCCAAAAGCCTGTCCGGCCCGCAGGGCCGGGAGTTCTCCACGCCCGCCAGCGTTCATCTGCTCGTAAAGGGCCAACAGGTTAAGCTCAATACAGATACCTTCGACGTGGATGGTGTAACCCTTGACCACGTTATCTTCCCCGGTATATTTAAGCGTAATGCGTTCCTGGTCGGCGTACAGCACCAACACCGAATAGCCCCGGCCAATCTCGTAGTCGGACTGGGGCACGTGAATGGTTTCGCCCGGTTCAACTTCAAATCCGGCCAGGGTCACCTCCCACTTGGTAATCGGTCCCCCCCGGGCATTCCGTCCCCAATCCCACTCGTTGACCCGGTAAACCCGTTTAAAGACAGCCGTCCGTTTGTCGGCGAAGAGGCCGGCTAACTGGGGAGAGCTAGGATCGTCAGGACCGGATACGTCGATGATGTCCAGGTGGGCCTCAGTAGGGGTATAGCCGCGCAGGACCAGGTTGAGGTCGGCGTGCTCGGCTGCAGGCCGGTCCGTCGGTGGACCGACCACGGGCAAGGTGCCGTAACTCTCCTCTGGAATGGGCGTACAGGGGTCGATTTGTTCGGGCGGAGGGACAGGCTCAGGCGGTGGTTCAGGTTCGGGTGGGGGTGGTTCAGGGATGGGCTCAGGTGGTTCAGGTTCGGGTGGTGGAGGCTCAGGGATGGGCTCAGGCGATGGTTCAGGTTCGGGTGGGGGGGGTGTCGGCGGGAGACCGGCCCCGGCCAGCGGCGGAATGACCAGTACCTGGCCCACCCAAATCCGGCCCGGATCGGCCAGATTGTTAGCTCGCTGAATGAGCGGATACTGGTGCGAGTCTCCGTAAAGCTGGCGGGCAATCCGGGCCAGGGTATCTCCCCGCTGCACAGTGTAAGTGGTCAATCCTGGGCCGCTCTCTTTACCCCTGGCATAGGCGGTGATGAGTTCAGTCATGACCGCTTCTACCGTTTTGCCCTCTTGCCGGGCCCGCTCGAGCACCGCCTGCGAGATGGTCTCATCGAGATCAATTTGGAAATTGTGTCGGGTCATTTCGTTTCTCCTAAACATCGGCCAGATAAAAATAAATCGTCGTAAAAAACCCCTCGATACGTGAGGGGTTTGCTACGTTCCCAGGTTTCAGTATAACATAATCTAGCACTGTAGACAATGCATAAACCGCAGATTATCGCCGGAACCGCATCCTTCGATACGGCCTTCGTTCTGCTCCGGCCTACTCAGGATGCTGGGCTGAGTAGTAACAAATTCTGAAACCCCGTTAGCCCCGGCCAGCCGCCTTACGCATCTTACCCAGCATTATAAACATGCTGCCGAGCATGGTGAAAAAGGCCAGGGCGATCTTGGTTGGGTCCACCACCGGTTCAACTTGCACTCCCTCCGGGCCGACGGTAATGACCGCCACCGGTCGCCCCTTGGCGCCACCACCGCCGCCACCGCCACCGCCGAAGCCGGTTCCTCCGGTCTGGCTCTGCGGTTCGTCTGCGCTCGCCACTTCGTCTTCGCCCGCTTCGGTACCTCCCCCGATACCCTGGCCAAAGCCCATACCAACCGCTACTTCAGAAGCGGTAATAATGGTGTAATCTCCGGCGGTGACCGGCTGGCCGTAAACCGACTCCGGTCGGGCCACGGCGATCAGTTTTTCCATCAGGGCTCGGCCTTGTTCCTGAGTTTTAACCGTTGATAAGATAATGTTGTCAAATTGCTGACTCATTTTACTTTCTCCTGTGTCGCGTTCGGACAAAAATGATGACTGCCAAAATCAACCCCAGGCCAAGCAGGCCCAGTTGGACTGTGCGGGTGACGTCCACAATCGGGATGCGGGTCCATTGCTCCCCGCGCTGAACCAGAATGGCCACGGGCCGGTTCCAAACCAGCCCCCCATAGGGCCAGCGAATGGTGAGCGCTTGCGATTGTGGCCTGACTGTGACCTGACCGATGGTGATCTCGTCACCCGAAATGGTTTGCCATTGGATTAATTCTTTGAATTTTGCCATACGCCTCCTCTGTAAATAGACCTTGTAGGACAAACTTAAGTTTGCCCTACGGTACGGATATTTTCATCATTGGTGATGTGTCAACACTTGTGATAACTCCCTTGAAAACAGTAAACAGTTAGCAGTGGTTAGTGAACAGCCAATGTCGTTAAGTTAAGACCTGACAGGTTTTCAAAGGTGTCATTTTGAGCCAGATTCGTTCTGATCAGGGATGCATTTACGCCGAAAAGTGGCATGTGAAACCTGTCAGGTCTGGAATGGCTGCCTTAACTTAATGACATTGAGTGAACAGCCTAAAATTATTTCGTGGTGTCCTCGATCAATCCAGCGACCGAAGACAGCAAAACATCTGCATGGGGAGCCAAGTCGGCCGCCGTACTGACGCCGGAAAGCACGCCAATGACCAGGCCAGCGCCGGCGGCTCGGCCCATCTGCAAATCATCAGCGTTATCGCCAACCATAATGGCTTTGGCCGGGGGGATATTGAGGGCACGACAAATCGTTAAAACCATATCGGGAGCGGGTTTGATAGGTAGGCCATCATCGGCGCAGGAGAGGGCATCCACGAGGGAGGTGAGGTTCAGCCCGGCCAGCATCGCTTCGGTGGGAGCGCGGTCGTCGCTGGTGGCGACGGCAATTTTGAGACCGCACGTCCGCAGGGTGCTGAAGAGGACGGCCAGGTCGGTCAGAGGCTGGGCCAGGGCCACCGGGTCGGGGATGTGCCAGGCGGTAGCCATAGCTACCTCAACCGCCTCGGACGGCAGGCCAGCCTCACCTAGCACATCAACGGTCAAAGCGCGTAGCCCGGCTATTGGAGTCACGGACAACTTCCCGTTCGGAGCAACCCGGCCGGCGTTGAGATCAAAATTCATCGCTCGGAAGAGCTGAGGGGCGATGGTCAGACCGGTTGCTGCCTCCAAACGCCGGGCCAGTTCAGTCACCCAGCCACTCCACATGGCATGGAAGTCAATCAGGGTGCCATCCTTGTCGAAGATGATGAGGGACGGGCTCAAGGCGGTCAGTTCTGGCATAAGTCGCCGGGCTATGGCTGGCATTTTTCACTCCAAGTAGTGAATAAAAGCCGGTAAAAAGGCCAAACGGAAAAAGTCACACACCATCTTACAATGTGTGATTGCGCCACGATTCTGGTATCCTATCAACAATATCTTGAATTCGGAGACGTCAAGTGAAAAGCAGATTGATGGGATACACTTTTGT
>DAOUMU010000315.1:0-4822 GCA_034409055.1 Anaerolineae bacterium | reverse complement strand
TGAAATATGTCACCGAAACATTAAAATTGCTTCCGCAAATGCCTGATCCTATTTTTATTCGACAAATTACCGCCAATATTGCCCAAATTGGCAGTATCAATACCTCTTAAATGGCGAAGGTATTGATTGAAAATGATATTATATTTTCGCGAGTAGCTGAAGTAGGGCGGTGTTTGCTCATTCCCCAAAACTGTGAGGGCTGGATTATTTCCTCAAACATCATACGGGTCAGGGTGGATGAGGAAAAAATTTATCCACTCTTTTGTCTTTACTTGTTAAAATACAGTCCATTCATTCTGAGGCAGATAAGAAGAGTTACGGCTACAGGAGGAAGGTTGCTCGTCAATACAAAGACACTTCGTGAGTTGAAATTTCCCGTGCTTCCTCTTAAGAACCAAATCGGGATTGCTGAAACAATCAAGGCAATGGAATTACGAATTGAAGAAATTCAACAACATATCAGCAAAATAAATGTTCTCTTGTCATCGGTAAGAGAAAATCTGTTATTCGGCAGTGGGGTAACAAGATCATTGGATGAAAAATGTTCAATGAAGTCAACACCGTTGAAAACCACATCATCCACCTGCTAACTGACCAGACGCCCATCAGCCAGGGACCTGCCATAGCCCAAGAAACCCGCACCGGCTACGGCACGCTGCGCGTTGGCTGGGAGTACGTCTACGGGCCAACCTCGCCAGAGCGGAGATGAAGTAGGACAAACTTAAGTTTGTCCTACGGTCCTACGGGGAGTCAACCAATGTTCAACGAAGCGAACACCGTCGAAAACCACATCATCCACCTGCTAACTGGCCAGACACCCATCACCAAGGGATCGGCCATGGCCAAAGAAACTCGCACCAGCTACGGCACGCTGCGCGTCGGCTGGGAGTACGTCTACGGGCCAACCTCGCCAGAGCGGAGATGAAGTAGGACAAACTTAAGTTTGTCCTACGGGAACGAACGATGAACAACTTTGGCTACAAACTCAAATACCAACGCCATCTACCCCATATCCAACCACCGGGGGCCACACTCTTTGTGACCTTTCGACTGGCCGGTTCCCTGCCGCGCCAGGTGCAGCAACAACTTCTGGCCGAAGCAGAGAGAGTCGAAAAAATCTTGAGTAGAATTGCAGACACCGGGGAACGGGCGCGGCGAGCGTACCTGGAACAACGCCGCCTGTTTGGCAAATGGGACAACGCCCTGGATACAGCTAAAAGCGGTCCCTTTTGGTTGGGGCAGGCAAAAATCGCTCAAATTATGGTGGCTGAACTGCATCGTCAGGACAACCAAACATACACTCTGGATGCTTTTTGTGTGATGCCTAACCACGTTCACGTCGTATTAACGCCCTTACGCACCAATAGCGATGAGGTTAAACAGGAGGAAACCTATTACTCTCTCTCGACCATTATGCAGGCTCTCAAAGGACGTGTGGCCCTTCAGGCTAACCGGCAATTAGGTCGCCGGGGAAAGTTTTGGCAGCACGAGAGTTACGACCACGTGGTACGTGACGAGGATGAATGGCGACGGATTGTAGAATACGTCCTGCACAATCCGGTCAAAGCGGGCTTGGTACAGCATTGGGAAGAGTGGCCGTGGAGTTATTGTAGGACGATGGTAGGACAAACTTAAGTTTGTCCTACGGGGAATAAGCCAATGTTCAACGAAGCGAACACCGTCGAAAACTACATTATCCACTTGCTGACCGGCCAACCGCCCATCACCGAAGGACCGGCAGCGGTTAAGGAAACTCGCACCGGCTACGGCACGCTGCGCGTCGGCTGGGAGTACGTCTACGGGCCGGCGCTACCCCGCACTACGGGTGATGTTTTCATCGAGGAGTATCTGCGGCCGGCCCTCATTCGCCTCAACCCAGAGATTGCTGCCCAGCCCGACCGGGCCGACGAGGTAATTTACAACCTGCGGGCCATCCTCCTCTCGGTCCAGGTCGAGGGGTTGGTGCGGGCCAACGAACTCTTTGTCGAGTGGCTGCGCGGCGACAAGTCCATGCCCTTTGGCCCCAACCACGAGTACGTGCCGGTCAAGCTGATTGATTTTGATGACCTGACCCGCAATGACTACATCCTCAGCAATCAAGTCACCTACAAAGCCGGCCAGATCGAAAAACGCTTTGACCTGGTGCTCTTTGTCAACGGCCTGCCGCTGGTCGTTGGCGAGGCCAAAACGCCGGTGCGTCAGGCCGTCACCTGGTTTGATGGGGCCCATGATATTCACCACATCTATGAGGAGACTGTGCCCGCCTTCTTTGTACCCAACGTTTTCTCCTTTGCCACCGAGGGCAAAAGCTACTACTACGGCGCGGTCCGCACCCCGCTGGAATACTGGTCGGTCTGGCGTAGTAGGACAAACTTAAGTTTGTCCTACGGGGGTCTCAAAGATATAGAAGGGCCGCTGCGCAGCATGCTCCGCCCGGCGGTTATTCTGGACATCCTGCAAAACTTCACCCTCTGGGCCACCGATAAACGCCACCGCAAAATCAAGCTCATCTGCCGCTACCAGCAATATTTCACCGCCAACCAGATTGTGGAACGGGTGGTGGAGGGACACATTAAAAAGGGGCTCATCTGGCACTTTCAAGGCTCCGGCAAATCGCTGCTGATGGTTTTTGCCGCCCAAAAGCTGCGCCTGCACCCGGCCCTCAAAAACCCCACCGTGCTGATCGTGGTGGATCGTATCGACCTGGATACCCAAATCACGGCCACCTTCAACGCCGCCGACGTGCCCAACATCGCCGCCGCCGACAGCCGCGACGCCCTGCAAAGTATGCTGGCTCAGGACGTGCGCAAAATCATCATCACCACCATCCACAAATTTGGCGAGGCCGAGGGTGTGCTCAACACCCGCAGTAACATTATCCTGTTTGCCGACGAAGCCCACCGCACCCAGGAAGGCGACCTGGGTGATGCTATGCGGGAGGCCCTGCCCAACGCCTTCTTCTTTGGGCTGACCGGCACGCCCATCAACAAACGGGACCGCAACACCTTCCGCAACTTTGGCGCAGTGGAAGATGAAAACGCCTACATGAACCGCTACTCCTTTGAAGAGTCGATCCGCGATGGGGCCACGCTGCCGCTCCATTTTGAAGCCCGGCTGATGGACATGCGGCTTGATCAAGCCGCCATCGACGAAGCCTTTGCCGGACTCACCGGCCATCTCAGCGAAGAAGACCAGGCCAACCTGGCCCGCAAAGCGGCTAAAATGGCCGTACTGGTCAAAGCGCCGGAGCGGGTAGAAAAGGTCGCCGCCGATATTGTGCAGCACTACCGGGAAAAGATCGAGCCAAACGGTTTCAAAACCATGGTCGTCACCTTTGACCGCGAAGCCTGCGTGGTCTACAAAGAGGCCCTCGACCGGCTGACCGGCGACCCCGACCTGAGCGAAATTGTGATGACGGTCAATGCGGGCGAGTCTGAGTGGAAACAATACAACCGCAGCAAAGATGACGAGGAAAAACTGCTGGATCGCTTCCGTGACCCGGCCGACCCCTTCAAAATCCTGATTGTCACCTCCAAGTTGCTAACCGGCTTTGACGCGCCTATCTGCCAGGCTATGTACCTGGACAAGCCAATGAAAGATCATAACCTGCTGCAGGCCATCTGCCGGGTCAACCGACCCTACCCCGGCAAAAGCCACGGCCTGATTGTGGATTACCTGGGCATTTTTGATGACGTAGCCCGTGCCCTTGATTTTGACGAAGCCGCCGTGCAACAGGTCATCTCAAACGTTGACAAACTCAAAGAGGAATTTGAACTGGCCATAGCCGCCTGTCTCGCCTTTTTCCCCGATGTAGATCGCAGCGTAGAAGGGTACGAAGGGTTGCTGGCCGCCCAGGAATGTCTACCTGATAACGACACCCGCGATGCCTTTGCCGCCGAGTATAGTCTCCTCTCTCGCCTGTGGGAAGCCATCTCGCCCGACCCGCCCTTTCTCGGTCCCCACCGGACCGACTACCGCTGGCTGACCCAGGTTTACGAGTCGGTCAAGCCGCCCAGCGGCCAGGGCAAGCTGCTGTGGCACGTTCTGGGGGCCAAAACACTGGATTTGATTCACGAAAACATCCACGTTGATGCCATCCGAGACGATTTGGAAACCCTCATCCTCGACGCCGACTTTTTGGCCGAACTGGAAGCCCACCAGAACCCCAAGCAAATCAAAGAACTGGAAATCAAAATTATCAAGCGGCTGCAAAAACACAAAGACAAACCACAATTTATCCAGCTCGGTTTGCGGCTGGAAAACCTCAAACAGGCGCTCACCCAGGGACAAATGACCAGCCTGGAATATCTCAAAAAGCTGCTGGAAATCGCTAAAGCAGTGGTCAACGCCGAAAAGCAGGTTGACCCGGTTGAAGAGCGCAAAACGGCCAAAGCCGCCCTAACCGAGTTGTTTCAAGAGACTCGGGCCGTTGATACGCCGGTTATGGTCGAGCGCATTGTCAACGACATCGACTCGATTGTGCGGGTGGTTCGTTTTGATGGCTGGCAAAACACCAGCGCCGGGGAGAGAGAAGTCAAAAAAGCTCTGCGTCAAACGTTGCTCAAGTACAAACTCCATACTGAGCATGAGTTATTTGACAAGGCGTATGGGTATATTCGAGAGTATTATTAATGGCAACCTCCTCAGAGATATTTTCTGGCTGATCAGCAGAGCAAATTCGAACATATTAATCACCCGGCGTTCGCTTAATTATGGTCAAGTAAAAGGCTAGTTACCCTGTTTATTACGGTAAATTGCAACTGATTAGCCTTATTTTGATTGTGACAAAAATAACTTTCTTGTAAAAATTTGATTTTACCTT